>JAJDOJ010000224.1 GCA_022340215.1 Gammaproteobacteria bacterium | reverse complement strand
TAGCGAGCATGGTGGGAGAACGAGACAAAAAGTTTACGATTTCGAGGCGCATAGTGGGCCTACGCAACGAGAAATCGGGGATTTTTTGGCCGCTCTCCCATCAGCGCAGTAGATTGTTCCTAAGGCCGACAGGCTCCTAGGGATAGGTACGTCCAAAAATCGTTTATTTTTAAAAAGCGCGCTGTTAAATAAGCATTTTATTGCGTTATATAAATCAGCACTGCTCACTCGGCAACACCGCTGGTTTCAGAGTGATTTTTTTGCCGCCTGATCCAGGCGAAATTGATTTATGCGTAGGCCCTATAGTATTATATTGCAACCTATTGTTCAACAGTGAAATCTTATTTGCGACTGGTACATTAAACGCCGTCCACACCGTTTCGCCATGCCAACATCTGTGCCGTCATTTCCTCTTTCGGCACCGGACGACCATAGACATACCCCTGGACCTCGTAGCATCCTGCCTCGCGCAGAAACGCCTTCTGCGCCTCGGTCTCCACACCCTCGGCGATGACTTCCAGACCCAGGCTCGTGCCCATCGCGATCGCCGCGCGGGAGATATCCGAATCCGGTGATTCCGGGGTGACCCCACGAACAAAGGTCCCGTCGATCTTGAGTTTCGTGATGGGTGATCTCGCGAGTTCTCCCAGTGATGAGCAGCCGGAGCCGAAATTGTCGAGTGCCATGTGGATCCCCAGGGAGGCCAATGATTCGAGGACTCCGGGCGAACGCGCTTCTACCGCCATCAGGATCTTCTCCGTAAGCTCGATCTCCAGCCATTCCGGCCTGCAGCCGGTCTCCAGAAGAACCCGCTCGACCATGGGTGGTAGACCTTCGTCCCGCAACTGGTTGGCCGTTACGTTGACCGCCACACGCGCGGGTTTCCGGCCGGAGCGCCGCCACACGGCCATTTGGGCACATGTCGTCTGCAGGATCCACTCCCCGAGTTCCACTATCATGCCGGTATCCTCGGCCAGGGGCACGAACCGGGCCGGCGGCAGCAGGCCCATCTCGGGATGTTCCCAGCGTACCAGCGCCTCCAGGCCGATCAGCGCACCGCTGCGAAGGTGAACCTGTGGCTGGTAGTGGAGGACGAATTCCCGCCGATCCAGTGCCCGGCGCAGGTGGGCCTCCATCAACACCCGCTCGAAGGCCCGCTCCGTCATGTCCTCGGTGAAGAAACGCAGGGTACCGCGTCGCTCGTGCTTGGCCTTGTACATCGCAGTATCCGCATTGGACAGCAACTCGTTCGCGGTCTCCCCATCCTGGGGAAACAGGCTGATCCCCACACTGGCCGAGACACTCAGCGAATGTCCGTCGACCTCGACCGGCTCCTGAAGCCTGTGGATCAGTTTCTGCGCCAGCACGCTGGCATGTTCGGAGCGCTTCAGGTCTTCCATGACGACGGTGAACTCGTCGCCGCCCAGCCGCGCGACGGTGTCATCCTCGCGGACACCGTCGCGCAGTCGCCGGGCGACGACCTTCAGCACGGCGTCACCCGTGGCGTGGCCGAAGTCGTCGTTGATCGGCTTGAACCGGTCTAGGTCGATGAACAACACGGCGAGGTGCCGGCGGTTGCGGCGCGCCTTGCCGATGGCCTGCTGCAGCCTGTCGAGAAACAGCAGGCGATTCGGAAGGCCGGTCAGGGCGTCCAGGTGTGCGAGCCGCTCCAGGACCTTTTTCTGATCCTTTAACCGCTGCTGGGTCAGGAACTGTGGTGTGATGTCCCGGCGTGTTTCGATGATTCCCTCGGGCAGGCCGTCGACTCCGAGCACGGGTGTGGCGACCAGTTCGGTGTATTGCTGCGAACCGTCGGCGCGTCTGGTGACATGAATGCTGGTGTCCGGTTCCCCGGTGGCGATGACCTGCTGCAGGGGGCAGGTGTCGTTCTGCCCATGGCAGGGCGCTTTCAGGCCGCGCGTGACCTCGAAGCACTTCGGGTGCTGCGGGTCGGCCACGGCATCAAGCTTCATGGACTCTCTGGCGGCCTTGTTCATCAGGTGGATGTTGTAATCCAGGTCGACCACCACGATGGATTCACGGACGCTGTCCAGCACCGTGTGCAGGAGCTGTTTCTGTTTGCGTATCTTGATTTCTGCACGCTTGCGTTCCGTGATGTCGCGGTCGATGCCACGATAACCCGCGAAGTTCCCGGCTGCATCGTAATACGGGACACCCGAGGTCTCGAGAATGACCTCGTGACCGTCCCGGTGGACGTTGATGTTCTCCAGACCGGTAAACGGGTGCCTTTCCGCCACCATGGACCGGAAAATACTGGCAACCCGCTCGGCTTCCGCTTCCGGCATGAAGTCAAACGGGGTCTTGCCGAGGACCTCGCTGGCGGGTAGCCCGAAGAACTCCTCGACCTTGGGGCTGCAATAGGTGTAGACAACGTTGGCGTCGACCTCCCAGACGAGGTCCGTGGTCGTCTCGATCAGCGCTCGGTACTTGTCCAGATTGAGTTCGCTGGCGAGTTCGAAGTGCCGGCGCTCGGTCTCGTCGAGCACCGTGCCGGTCATCACGGCGGCGTCCCCCGCGTCGTCGTAGACGATTTTCGCCTGCGAATGCAGATGTCGGATCTCGCCGTCCGGTCGTAGAATGCGATAGCGGATATCGTAGGGCAGGCGACCTTCCAGCGCGGTCTTCATGGCTTCGCGGACGCGTTCCCTGTCCTGCGGGTGAACATAGCGCCGGAAGATCGACGGCTCCGGCTCGATCGATCGGGGCGACAGACCGAAGATCTGGTATACCTCGTCGGACCAGGATACGTGCCCGTCGAGAAGGTTCCATTCCCAGTTGCCGACCTTCGCGACGTGTTCGTCGGCTATCCCCGCCCGGCTCCGGCACGTGCCCTCGTTAAGGTAGACACGCTCGCTGATGTCCTGGACGACTCCCTCCCAGGCGACCAGGTTTCCTTCCTCGTCGTGGCGCGATGTCTTCGTGACCTCGAGTCGACAGGTCGTCCCGTCCTTCCTCAGGATATCCAGTTCCCGGCGACGGTTATCCCCGGACGCAAACCATTCGCTCGCGTCCCGGTTGACCGGGTGGACGGTCAGGTACCGTTCGGGAAAACCCGAAGCAAACTCATCCGGTGAGTAACCCAGGATCTTCGCCACTGACGGACTGACGTAGCTGAACGCACCGCTCGAGTCGCGAGTGAAGAAGATGTGGCGCGCATTCAGGTTCTCCACCATGTGGCGGAACCGGGATTCAGAATCGCGCCAGGCGAGCTGTAGCTGCCGCTCCTTGGTGATGTCCAACAGGATGCCGAGAAAGTGTGTGACCTCTCCCGCGGCGTCCCGTGCCACGATGGTGCGGTCCTCGACCCAGCGAATCTCCCCGTCGCGGGTGACCAGACGATACACCTGCGTGTAGTCATCCTGACCCGAGGCCAAGTGGCGATCGATCTCGTCGGCTACCCGCTTGCTATCATCGGGGTGCACGATCTCGGCGAAGCGGATGGTTCCGTCGATGAATGCCTCGGCACTGTAGCCGAATTGCCGGACATTTACAGAGACGAACGCGACGGGCCAGTCCGGCGCATTGATCCATTGAAACAGGACGGTAGGGCCGGCGCCGATGAGGACGTCGGCCAGGGCACGGCGGATTTCGGATTCGGACGCTTTCAAATGGTATACCTGCTCCCGGAGACACGAGTCGTCCTGACGGGTATAACTACCGCAATAAGCCTGGTATCCTCCGGGCGGGAATCGACACCCTCGACCACCAGCTCGATCATGGTTTCGGCGCGCACCTCGCACGAGGCTCAGATTTGACGCAGATCGAAGACTCGGGTCTCGTCGAGCTGCTCGACGGTGCAGTTCGTGAAGTCGTTCTTCATCGGATCAGCTCCCCATCGAGGTTCGCGGATCGAATGCCATCTGCTGCGCCATCTTCTCGTAGAGTTTGCGGTCCGCATCCGATTTGGGCTTCGGTGTCATGATCTTGAGCACGATGTACAGGTCACCCGGTACCTTGCCGGTCATACCCTTTCCCTTGAGCCGAAGTTTCTGACCCGATTGCGATCCGGCCGGCAGCCTCAGGTCCACCCGGCCGCCCGGCGTGGGGACGGTGACGGTGGCCCCGAGTCCGGCTTCCCAGGGGGTGACGGGGAGTTCCAGATAGAGGTCCCGCCCGTCGGGCTTGAACCACCGATGAGGCTCGTACGCGATCTCCAGATAGAGATCTCCCGCCGGCCCTCCACCGATCCCGGGCGAGCCCTGTCCGGTCAGACGGATACGCTGCCCCTCGATGACACCGCGTGGAATGCGCACGTTGAGGTTTCTGGTGCCTGCATAAACGTGACCGGAGGGATCGATCTGCGGTGCCTGCAGCGAAATGGTGCGCGAGGCGCCGTGATAGGCATCCTCCAGGCTCACCAGGATCTTGGCGTGATGATCCTGTCCTTGTGCCCGGAACCTGCCGCGCGCGGCGCCGTGGCCCGTGCGTCGGCCGAACAGGGTCTCGAAAAAGTCGCTGAACCCCTCCGCGCCGGTGAATCCCCCGCCGGAGAATTCGAACCCGGCGTCCCAGTCCGGCGGCGGCCTGAACTCCTGCCCCTGCTTCCACTCGCTTCCGAAGCGATCGTAGGCCGCTCGCTTCTCAGGGTCCTTCAGAACCTCGTAGGCCTCGCCGAGCTCCTTGAACCGCTGCTCGGCGTTCGACTCCTTGCTGACGTCCGGGTGGTATTTTCGCGCCAGACGGCGATAGGACTGCTTGATCTGATCCAGCGTAGCGTCGCGTGAGACGTTGAGTGTCCGGTAATAGTCCTTGAATTCCATCTTCTACGGGATACCTTAATGTTGGCCTGTGCCTGCGGGTATTCGAGTCCCTCCCGTCGCAATTGGACCAGTGCGCCTGAATCTCCGGCTCAGGCAGCACGACGGTAGGGCCTCAGATAGCGCTTTTCGAACAGTGACTTGCCCCGGTGGAGGGGACTGGCCCGAAACTGGAAATTGCGGCGCTCGTTGCGGAAAAGCAAGTACCCCACTGTCGAGAGAATCGATGATACAGATCGGCTCGGTGCGGAAGGTATGCGTCTGCGGCTGGCCCGCGATGTCCGCCACCAGGTTTCGCACGCAGGTCTCTGCCTGCAGGTCCGCCATGTGGGCCTGCTTGGGCTTCTGTCATTGGCATTCCCCGCATTCTTCGGGCAAAGTCTTTCTGCCGGGTAGTTTACTGGATTGCGAGTCGCCGGCTCGAAAGATTGCGGCCCTCCCGATTTACCCGTCGCGGACAGGTTTTCACGAGAAAGTGTGTGTCATATTCGTTTCGTGGCAAGGCGCGATGACGCGTAATAGCCGCTCTATTGCAAGGAATCGCAACGCCGCCACGGGACGAAGCGGGCGTGCGTGCCGGGTAAACCTGTCCGTGACGGGTATATCATGCGGCGGCGACTCGCAAACCCGCCCGGGTCAAGCCCTCTCCCAGGGTGACAAGGAAGCATCAACATGTGCGGACGCTACAATGTACTGACCTCGGCCCAGGGTTTTGTCGACCTGCTGGACCTCCTGGTCGAGATCGGGAGCATGGGCGCGGACGGGCCGCGCTACAACGCGGCACCGACGCAAATGCTACCCGTCGTACGCCGGCTACCGGACGCCGTCGGCGCACGCATCGACGATCTGAAGTGGGGCCTGGTGCCATCCTGGGCGAAGGACCCGGGGATCGGAAACCGCATGATCAATGCCCGGGTGGAGAGCGCGGCCGAAAAGCCCGCCTATCGCGTCCCGTATCGTCGACGACGCTGCCTGGTCGCGGCAGATGGCTGGTATGAATGGAGGCGGTCGGCCGACGGAAAACAACCCTGGACGATCCGGCGACGCGATGGCGAACCTTTTTTCATCGCGGGACTGTGGGAGTCGTGGCGGGGGAAGGGCCGGGATGCCGATGCGCCGGCACTCGAGACCTTTACCCTGCTGACCGGCGACGCATCCGCCCAGCTTGCTCGTATCCATGCGCGCATGCCAGTGGTCCTGGACCGCGGGTTGTACGAGCAATGGCTGGACCCACGGATGACGGATCCGCAGGCGTTATGCGAGGTTCTCGACGCGCGTCCAGTGGACGTGTTCGAGGTCTGGCCGGTCAGCCGCTACGTGAACAGCCCGGCCAACGATTCGGCGCGTTGCCTCGAGCGCATCCCGGATCCCGAACGTTCCTGAATCCGTTCAGTCGGCTCCGGGAAACGGGAGCGACCTTGACGGTTTGGGGCCGGATGCGAGCTGCTCCGTCGGATGCCCGATGTCGAGTCCACGGGACCGGTTTTGCCGTGTTACGGCTCGGAATCCGGAAGCTCACCGTCGTATTCGATGTCGTAATAGATCGAGGTGTGCAGCCAGCCGATTGCCTGCTCGTAGTCGGTGAAGAACCGGATGTCGAATCCGGCGTCACGCGCCGCCTGGAGAAAGAGGTTGGCATGTGCCGGGCGCCGGGCGGCGTACAGAACGGCGATCTTGTTTCGGAACGATTCCCGGTTGTGATCGAGATATTCGACGATCTGTCCCAGGTCCTCGTCCTCCATGATGCTTTCGGCCTGCCTCACGTCCACCAGGATATTGTATTCCGACTGACCGCCCCCGGCCTCAATGAGTGTCGAGAGGATTCTCTTCACGGTCTCGAGATTAATCTTCCCGGTGGCCGTGGTCTCTAGAAAATCCCGTACGCGGATGATCTTGTGTGCAATGGTCATGAACGTTCGGGATCGACGCCGCTCAACGGGCGGGACGCCTCATCACCCCCGGATTCGCCTCTCTCACGTTGGGTTCGTCCGGCCACGATGAACAGGAGGCCTCGGTCACACCCATGCCGTCTCGAGCAGATCCCACGGCAACGATACGCCTGTCTATCCGGGCACATGCCGGTGACCTATTCGGATGATCCGCCCGAGGCCGCGGGATCGAGCCAGACGTCGACGCCGCATCGGCCGTGAACCCGGCTGACGGGCAGTTCCTCACCGGCCTTCCAGCGTCGAACTGCGTCTCGCTTGCCTTCGCCGGTCACCATGATATGGATCTCCAGAGCCTCGTTGAGGGCCGGTGTATTGACCGAAACCCGGTCCGGCGGAGGCTTGGGTGCTCCGTAGACGGGGACGACCACCGCGTGCTCGTCGTGCTGCTGGCCCGGGAACAGGCTGGCGGTGTGGCCATCCTCCCCCATGCCGAGCAACACGAGATCGAAAGGGAGGGCGTTCCGCACCGTCGCTCCATATTCGGCCGCCCCGCGGGCGGGGCCGTGTTCGGCCGGGATCGGATGGATATGCACCCTGGGCACCGCGACGTGATCGAGCAACGCCCGGTCGGCCATGGTACTGTTTCGCTGCGCGTCGCCCGTGGGAACGCAGCGCTCGTCGCCATAGTAGATCGACCAGCGGGACCAGTCGGCCGGCATCTGCGCCAGTCTGCGGTAGGCGTGTTGCGGAGTGGACCCGCCGGCCAGCACCACGCGGAACACGCCGCGTGCCGAAATGGCGCGTCGCGATGCGCGCATGATCCGCTCGGCGACCGCTTCGGCAATCGCCTCGCCGTCGGGCATTACGTGCCATCTCACGTCTGGGGATGTCATGTCGAGGAGGGTTCCGGGGGCCTGTGAATCGTCTCTGCAATCGGCGGTAGCACTCCCGGGCAGAGACAGACAATCCTGTCTCAGGCCGCTGTCATGATCGCCGCCTTGAAGGGGGGTTAAAACCGTCCCGCGACGGCAAAGTTATCACAGGCGGGTAAACCGGCCTACACGCCGCCGTCCGTAAGGTGAAACTCCTAACGATTCCGGGTAGGGTAGCGCAGGTGCGTCGCGTCGGCCATGCACCCTAAAGCTGAATTCTGGTGACCTGAATTGCGAGAACCCATTTTCCTTTTCCGGCAGCGGCGCTGGTCCCATGCGCTGGTGGTACTGGCCTTGCTGTCGGCGATCCCCGCATGCGGCGAAAAACAGTTGCGTGAGAGACTGGAGGAGGAGGGCTATCCCCCGGAGTACATCGACGGCTACATGGACGGTTGCGTCACCGGGTATGCCCGTGCCGGCAATCCCCAATACACCTTCACCCGCCAGCTGAGTGAATTCCTCGTGGACGAACGATATGCCAGCGGATGGGAGCGGGGTGAGACCGAGTGCAAGCGGGCCGAACTGGGAAGACGGCGTGTCGAGTGGATGTACGGCAGTGACTGAACGGCAACGCCGAAACGAGGCTGCCATCTTCCCCCGCGGCTCGCTGATCTCGCACCCGTTCACGCGGCGTGTCGCGTGGTTCGCCTATGCCGCCGTGCTCTACTGCACCGGCCTGGCTTTCACCCCCTGGCTGCTCGAGCCGGCCCTGTTTCGTGGCGGGTTCCAGTGGCTGGCGGTCGCGGCATTTCCGTTCGTCCTCATTGGATTCTTCCTCCTCGGCTGCGGTTCGGCGGGCCGCTGCGATGTCCCTCCCGACTCGCCACGCGAGGACAGGGCGCGTCGTACCCGGCGCCGCCCCACTAGGCTCTGTTGACATTCATCGCGGACGGCGACTTTACGGATCTTTTCCGCCCTGACGGCGTTGGATTCGACTTGCAATGGGTCGGCATTGCGCATCGAATCCGCCTTGTCAGGAAAAATCTCTCGAAAATCCACTCGCCCAGACAAATGTCAACAGAGTCTAGCGATAGCTAGGTGTCGCGCTGTTGATCCAGTGGCGACCTTCGCGGGCGAGGAGGTCGTCCGCCGCCGATGGACCCCAGGTTCCGGAAACATAGTTGGGGAAATCACGCGGCGGCAGGGCCTGCCAGACGTCGATGATGGGCTGAACCAGCGACCAGCCCGACTCGATGTTGTCGGCCCGCTTGAACAGGGTGGCGTCGCCGCAGAGACAGTCGTAGATGAGGGTCTCGTAACCAGTGCTCGGTTCATCGCCGAAATAGTCGCGGTACCGGAAGTCCATCTGTACCGGCCCCAGCTTGTTGAACTTCCCCGGGATCTTGGCGTTGAACCCGAATCCGATTCCCTCGTTGGGCTGGATGCGCAGGACGAGCCGATTGGGGGCGATATTCAGTCTGCGCGCCCGATGCGTGTCACGGAAAAGCTGGTTCGGCGCGTCACGGTACTGCACCACGACTTCGGTGAAACGACCCATCATTCGCTTGCCGGTCCGGATATAGAAGGGGATGCCCGCCCAGCGCCAGCTGTCGATCTGCAGTCGCAGCGCGATGTAGGTCTCTGTGGCGGACTGTGAGTCGATGCCGGGTTCCGAGCGATACGCGGGCACACGCGAGCCGTCCTGCAATGTGCCAGCCCCATACTGCCCGCGGACCGCGTATTTGAGCACTTCCTCGGGCTGCAGCGGCTGGATCGCCCGCAGTACCTTAGACTGTTCGTCACGAACCTCGTCGGCGTCGAAGGAATTCGGCGGTTCCATGGCGATCACGGAAAGTACTGCGAGCAGATGGTTCGGGATCATGTCCCGCAGGGCCCCGGCCTCCTCGTAGTAAACGGCCCGGTTCTCGACCCCGAGATCTTCCACGACGGTGATCTGAACGTGATCGATATAGCGGTGGTTCCAGATCGGCTCGACGGTGCTGTTGCTGAACCGGTAGGCCAGGATATTCTGTACCGTCTCCTTGCCGAGGTAGTGGTCGATGCGGTAGATCTGTGGCTCCTGGAAGGTTTGATGAAGCTGGTCGTTCAATGCCCTGGCCGATTGCAGATCCCGCCCGAAGGGCTTCTCGATGATGATCCGCCGCCACGCCCCCGCAGGTTCACGCGACAACCCCGCTGCGCCGAGCTGATCGGATATGATCCCGAAGAAACTGGGCGGGGTGGCGAGGTAAAAGAGGTAATTGGGACTGACGCCCTTTTCGACGCAGAGCTGATCCAGTGTCGTGGAGAGTTTCTCGTACGCCTCGGGATCCCGGAAGTCACCCGGGCTGTAATGGATCCGTTCACGCAAGGCGCTCCAAGTCTGCTCTGAAAATTCCTGCGGTGTGAATTCCCGCACGTATTTCTCCAGATTGCCGCGAAATGTTTCGTCGTCCGACTCCGCACGATCCACGGCCATGACCGCAAAGGCCTCCGGCAACAGGCCCTGCACGGCGAGGTGATACAGCGCCGGAACGAGCTTACGCTTGGTGAGGTCACCTCCGCCCCCGAAGATGACGATGACCGACGATGGCGCGGCGGATACGTCCGGATCTTCCGTCGTGCTGTCGTTCATCTGGCCTTCTCGACGTGGCCGCCAAACTGATGCCGCATGGCGGAGAGGACCTTGTTCGCGAAATCGCCCTCGCCCCGAGACTCGAACCGATCATAGAGCGCTGCGGTCAGGACGTGTGCGGGGGTGCCCGATTCGATCGCCGCCAGACAGGTCCAGCGCCCCTCGCCGGAATCCGAGACCCGGCCGGAATAGCCTGTCAGGTCCCTGTCGCCATGAAGTGCGCCGGCGGTCAGATCGAGTAACCAGGAGGCGATCACGCTGCCGCGACGCCACACCTCCGTGACTTCCGAGAGATCAATGTCGTATTGAAACGCCTCGGGTTCTCGCAAAGGCGTGGTTTCGGCGTCCACCTCGTGTGAGGTCTTGCCGACATTGGCGTGTCGAAGTATGTTCAGGCCTTCGGCATAGGCGGCCATGATGCCGTACTCGATCCCGTTGTGGACCATCTTGACGAAATGGCCCGCGCCGGAGGGCCCGCAATGCAGGTAACCGTGTTCGGACGTGCTCGCATCCCCTTCGCGCCCCTGTGTTCGCTCGATGTCACCGGTTCCCGGGGCCAGCGCGGAAAAGATCGGATCGAGGTGCTTTACCGGCCCGGATTCTCCCCCGATCATCAGGCAGTAGCCGCGTTCTAGCCCCCAGACACCGCCACTCGTACCACAGTCGATATAGTGAATTCCGCGTTTCCGAAGTCGCGCGGCGAGTGCAATGTCGTCCTTGTAGTAGCTGTTTCCGCCGTCGATGATGATGTCGGCGGCGGACAGGCGGCCGACCAGGTCGTCGATCGATCTGTCCACCACGGCGGCAGGCACCATCAGCCAGACCGCACGAGGCGGTTCAAGACGGGCGACGAAATCGTCCAGGTCGCGCGCACCACTGGCGCCCGTCTGCTCCAGGGACGCGACGGCATCGGCGTTCGTGTCGTACACCACGCAGTCGTGTCCCGCTGTCATCAGCCGCTTCACCATATTGGCCCCCATACGCCCGAGACCGATCATTCCAAGCTGCATAGCGTTGCCTCCCGTGAGCTGTTGGCGTCTTCCGATACCTCTATATAAATCTGAAAAATACCATACAACTTATTGTTTGTAATTCTATTATTACTTGATGTTCTGGACAGGATCGCTCGCTATGCCTCGCCTCGTACCGCAATGCGTCCAGGCCGAAACGCGGGCTAGGCGGACAGGGCCCGTTCGACCATGGCCCGGAGTTGCGTGAGCCCCCGATGGGTATCGGCGGGCAGATGAATACGCAGCAACCTGCGACCCCTCTCGGCGAGGACCTCGAAGTCGCCCCGGGCCTGAGCTGCCTTGACGACACCGAATCCGTACGCGTAGCCGGGCACCGGAAGGTCCTCCGCGTCATCGCAGGTGAGCTGCAGGAAGACCCCGCTGTTGGGCCCGCCCTTGTGGGCCTGCCCCGTGGAATGCAAGAATCTGGGGCCGTATCCCAGGCAGGTGGCCGCCCGGGTACGCTCCCTGACGGAATGACGGATAGCCTGAAGCTCGCGTTCGTGGATCTCGTCGAGGCGGTTCATATAGGCGAGCAGGGCAAAGTAGTCGCCCGTGCCGATCCGAGCGAGATGCGCGGCGAGCAGGGCATCGGGTGAATCGTCACCGCCGGCCGCGTTTGCGAGCGCTTCGGCATTGGTTGCATCGGTATACAGAAATATACCGTCGCTTTTGGCGATCGGTTCCTGTTCGGGCAGGCTTCCGCTTCGTGCATAGGCCTCGGTCAGTTTTCTGGTCTCGATCTTGCTGGCTTCCACGTCCGGCTGATCGAAAGGGTTGATCCCCAGGACCGAACCTGCAACGGCGGTGGCGATCTCCCAGCGAAATATTTCCTGTCCCATTTCGTGCCGGTTTCCGATGTGGATCCGAACGACCGGGTGTCCGGCTCGGGCGAGGGCGTCGACGGCTGCATCCTGCTTGGAGTCCGGACCGTCGTCCAGTCGCAGGTAGGCGAACAGACGATCCTCACCGTAGGCCGATGGCGCGGCCAGCGACTCGGTATCGACGGGGATCAGGCCCTTGCCCTGCTTGCCCGTGGATTCCGCCACCAGTTGCTCCAGCCAGGCCCCGAAAGCGGCCACACCAGGCGAGGCGATGATGGTGAGCTTGTCCCTGCCGCGTCGGGCAGACAGGCCCATGATCAGTCCGAGCTGGAGACAAGGATTATCATGCCTGGAAACGCATCCCGCGCAGGCTTCGACCATCTCCTCCGTATCGTCGAGCAACTTGGTGACGTCCATACCTATCAGGGCGGCCGGCACCATGCCGAAATTCGACAGGGCGGAGTAACGCCCGCCGATGCCTGGCTTGCCGTGAAAGGTCTTGCGGAACCCTTTCTCGCGGGCGACCGCTTCGAGACTGGAACCCGGATCGGTGATCGCATAGAAATGATTCGGCGCCTGCTTCTCACCGAGGGCCTCGATAGCGCGCGCCATGAAGTAGGCGTATAGGATATTGGGTTCTAGTGTACTGCCGGATTTGCTTGAGACGATGAATACGGTGCGCGCGATATCGATGCCGCTTTCCACGGTACGGATCTGCGCGGGGTCGGTGCTGTCGACGATGAGCAGCTCCGGGTGGTCGGGCGCCGGACCGAAGGTCCTGGCGAATGTCTCGGGCGCGAGGCTCGAACCACCCATCCCCAGGAGCACCGCATGGGTGAAGTACTTTCCCTCCGCCATGTGGCGGAGCCTGCGCAGATCGCCGAGGTGGTGGATCTGCTCGCTGGTGATGTCAAGCCAGTCCATCCAGCGTGCTTCGTCGTTTCCCGTCCAGAGCCAGGCGTCGCGCCGCCATAGACGACAAATCTTCTGCTCTTCGTCCCAGCCGTCAAAAGCCCGTTCGAGGTCGGATTCGAGTTCCGCGGGAAGCTGGCAGACCTGCCTGTCGATTCGAGGCTTGAGTGCGTCCCTGCGCGCCGCGTCGACCGCGGCGAGCAGCTTGTCGAAGGCCTCGACGAACAACCGGACCCCGTCTTCGAGCAGTGTGTCGGTGATAGCGCCCAGATCTATGCCGAAGGTCTCCAGTGAGTCGACGTCGGCCTGCGCTTGTTCGACGTCTTCCTCGAGCGTAACGCGGACCTCGCCGTGGTCTCGAAACGCGTCCAGCGTTGCCGGTGGCATTGTGTTGACCGTATCGGGACCGATCAGTTCCTCGACGTAGACGACATCGCGATAGGCGGGGTTCTTCACGCCGGTGCTCGCCCAGAGCAGTCGCTGCGCTCCGGCGCCCTGCGATTCAAGTATGCGCCATTGATTGCCGGAGAAGATCCTCCTGCTGTCGCGGTAGGCGATCTTTGCGTTGGCGATGGCGATGCGTCCGAGCGGGGCCCGCAATCCTGACGCCCCACCGGCCCCCGAACTGCCGGAATGCCGCTCGGCAATGGCGTTGTCTACGGCAGTATCCACGCGTGAAACGAAGAAACTCGCCACACTGGAGACCCGCGCGGGGTCGCCGCCGTTGGCGACCAGCGCCTCGAGGCCTCGCAGGTAACGCTCCGCCACCTGGCGGTACATTTCCACGGAGAACAGGAGCGTGGCGTTGACGTTGATGCCCTCGCCGATAAGGGTCTCGATGGCCGGCAACCCCTCATGGGTCGCGGGGACCTTGATCATCAGGTTGGGACGCCCGACCGCGTTCCAGAGCCGACGGGCTTCGACGCAGGTGGCGTCGGTATCGTTCGCAAGACGCGGCGAGACTTCCATGCTGACGAACCCATCGCGACCCGAGGTCTTCTCGTACACGCCCCGCAAAGCGTCGGCGGCCATCCGGATGTCCTCGATAGCCAGTCGCTCGAACAGTGTCTTCGCATCGAGGGATTCGTCCCGCGCCAGTGCGGCGATCGCCTCGCTGTAGTCGGTGCTGCCGGTGATGGCCTTCTGGAAGATAGCCGGGTTCGAGGTCATACCCGTCACGCTGTCCTCGTCGATCAGGCGCGACAGTTCGCCACCGGTCAACAGCTTGCGCCGGATGTAGTCGAGCCAGATGGACTGCCCCTGTGCGTGCAGGGCCTGAAGTGGGTTCATGCGACGACTCCCTCATTGGGATGATTGCGTTCGCCGACACCGCGGAACCGGTTCACCCCCGGATACCGCGGGTCTACCTGGTGCGAGATCGGGTCCGAAAGGCTCCGGAGTATATCACCTGGGTTACCGATATGCCCCGTTCGAACCTACCTGCCGGACCGCTGTCGGAACTCCTGAACGATTACCTCGACATCGAAGCGGAGAAGATCCGCCTGCAGAAGTACTACGTCACGAATTTCAACGAGGTCCTCTCCGCTGCGTCTTCAAGACCTGATGTCAGGAACCCGGCCGCGACCGGATCGGTGATCGAATACGATCTGACGCAGTGGCAGGTCATCGTCGACGGTGAACGTGAACCCATGTTGCTCAAGGAGCAGTGGGACGAGACGTGGCGCGCGAGGCCGAACTGTGAGGTGCGCGGCGATGCTGATCCTGGGACTGGCGTTACAGTTTCCCGGGTTGTGTCCCGCGGAAGACGACCTGCGCGGGCGGCCGCTCTACGAGGTCAAGGACCGTCCGCCCGCGCCGGACTTCAGACTCGAGGATACCGAAGGCGAATTCCATCGCCTGAGCGACTATCGCGGCAAGGTCGTCATCCTGAACTTCTGGGCGACCTGGTGTCCACCGTGCCGAGACGAGATGCCCTCCATGCAGCGCGCCTGGAAAGTTCTCAAGGCGCGGGGCATCGAGATGCTGCCGATCGAAACGCCGGGTGTCAGGTTCTGAGTCCGCGAGAGCGGCTTAAGGCGATTGCCGGAGAATGGCATACCAGATTGCGCCGGATTTTCGTTCGTCATCAAGGCGCGACAACAGGCGCATAGTCGAACTATGCAACGGTTGTCGCAACACAGAGGACGAACGAAAAGACAAGCAGGATGGTATGTCATTTGACAGAAATCGCCTAAGGACCCCGACGGCCATGGCCAGCAGCGCGGCAAAGAACATCAGAAAAGCAATCACGAATTCGGCCACGTCTCGATTTCTCAGTGCGCCCGCATCTGGAGGTCCCCGACGTGCTTTGCTTAAGTATCCGGCGTCGCAAGGTAAGGTGCAAACCCGGGGGTCGCGAGGTCTCGGTAACCGCCCTCCTGTTTGATCACGAAGAATGCCGCGACGCCCTCCCTCACCGCATAGGCATAGCCCGAGTCCGGTCCGAGCACCATCAGGGCCGTGGCATTGGCGTCGGCCCGCATCGCCGAAGCTCCGACGACGGTCACCGAGGCAAGGTCATGGGTCACGGGACGTCCCGTATCCGGATCGATCGTGTGGCTATAGATCTGCCCGTCATCCGCATCGAAGAAATTCCGGTAGCCCCCTGACGTCGCCACACTCGCATTGTCCAGGGCTATGATTGCGTAGACCTCACGGGCGCCCGGGTCCGGTTTCTCGATAGCGATCCGCCAGGGCACCCCCGTGCGGTTTGTGCCCCTGCCGCGAAGCTCCCCCCCGATCTCGACGAGGTAGTCGCCGAACCCCTCGCTGTCTAGCACGGCCGCGACCCGATCCACCGCGTAGCCTTTTGCGATCGCAGAGAGGTCTACGGACAGATCCGGCACGTCCTTGCGAACAGAGGGCGGATCCCCACGGATTCGCAACCGCGTGAATCCCACCCGCTTCCTGGTCGCTGCAATGTCCTCATCCGGGGGTACGCGGCGAGCGCCCTCGGTCGGGCCGAAACCCCACAAGTCAACGAGCGGTCCGACGGTCGCATCAAACGCGCCGTCGCTTGCCTCGCTGATCTCCCAGGCCGAGACGAGAACCTCGTACAACTCACGCGATACCGGGATCCAGCCCGATTCGTCGCTGCGGTTCAGGATCGAGAGTTCCGAGTCATCGCGGTAGGTGGACATCCGTGACTCCAGTTCGTCGAGCGTCTCCTGAATTCGCTGCCCGAGGGCCCCGCCATCTGGTCCGAGCGGTCCGACGACCTTGACCGACCACGTGGTGCCCATTGTCAGTCCATGCAGATCCGTCTGCTGTCGTTGGTCTCCTGCACGATCGCAGCCCGTAGCAAGCACCAACGCAACCACGATCAGTGCCGCGCCACCCAGAGTCAGTCGTTTCAACACAGCCCGGATTCCAAACTGCGAACGCCCAGCCCGAGGTTTGATCCCCGCTTTCGCGCAGACGCCGACCCCGCATTCCGGCGACGGCCTTCCCTTATCCGCCAAAATCGTCAAGCAGAATGTTCTCCGGCACGGTGATCATGACCCGCTTCGGGTCGATGGCGTCCCTGACGTGAGGCGCGCCGCGGGTCACGTCTCCGGGGGTGTAGATGAAGGTGTCGAATGCCTCGTACAGGGCGCCAACCGCTCGAATCTTCCGCCCCGGGAGAACGACGGTTCGACCCTGTCGAGAAACTCTCGTAATCCCCGCATCAGCATTCCCTGAGAATCCGCTGGAGATTCTCCCGCAGGATTGGCCCGAAATCGTACTTGCCGGGATCGACGAAGGTGCGCAACGATGGATCTTACTCGTCTCGCGCAGGACCGAGACCGGAGATATCGGCCCAGGTAAGCGACGTGACCGACCGCCTGGTAACCGGCCAACACCGAGCCGGAGATGACGCGCGATTCACCTGGCTCCAGTTCCCCGCTGACCAGCTCGTTCGTGTTCGCTCCCAGGCGCGTCTGGTATGTCATTTTCCGGCAATCGCCTAAGGCGTGTCACAGGCGGCGTTTAAGGATGCCGAACGCGAACTTCAATGTAAATACTGCCGGGCCATTCGATTGTCACAGAACTGCGTCTGAAGATTCATTCCGTACCCTGATTAACCCTGGCTCGCGTACTTTGAAGGCCGAGGTCAACGACCGAGGAGATCAGGTGACGTTGGCCGTCCGGGCCGTTGATCCAGGCGAAGGGGACACCGAAGACCGACTCCAGACGATCAGGCGACATCGCCTCGTCGACCGGACCGTTGTCGACCAGTCTGCCGTCGTCCAGCACCCACACCGCGTCTGCGAAGCCCGCGGCGAGTGGGAGATCGTGGGTTGCGCATATCACTGACGCGCCGGCGTCCGCGATGCGCCGCATCAACGACAGCGCCTGGCGGACATGGCCCAGGTCCATGGCGGAGGTCGGCTCATCCAGCAGAAGATGTCCGTCCGGAGAGATCTGCGCAAGCGACCGGGCAAGCGCCACGCGCTGCTGTTGCCCGATGGAGAGCTCCTGCCAGGCGCGATCGGAGATGTCCCGGAGGGAGAGCTGCTCGATCGCCTCCTCGACGCGACCGGGGGCGGGCGCCAGGGCATATCGACCCAGTGTAACGATCTCCCGAACCGTGAACGGTGCGGAAACCCGTGGTCGCTGAGACACCCATGCGATCCGGCTCGCCAAATGTCTCGCAGGAATCCGGTGCGAGGGTTCCCCGTCGACGAGGACGCGGCCCTGACGAGGCCGCAGCGAGCCCAGGATACAGCGCAGCAGTGTTGACTTGCCCGCGGCATTGGGGCCGATGATCACCGTGATCCGTCCGGGCCGGGCGCTCGTGTGGATACCCCGCAGGACGGTCCGGTCCCGGTAGCCAGCCTGAAGATTCTGAATGACGACGGTCATGGTTCGCTCCGGCACTAGCGGGGGTCAATGAAGATTCCGCTGCGACAGCAGCACCCAGATGAACAGCGGCCCGCCGATCAATGCGGTGAAGACCCCGGGCGGCATGCGCCCGGCGCCCAGATCGATGGCCTGTCTCGCGGCATCGGCCCCGACAAGCAGGATGACGCCGCACAGTGCTGCGCCGGGCACCAGCGCTCGATGTGCGGGTCCGAGGACCAGGCGTGCGGCATGGGGGGCGATCAGGCCGACGAACCCGATGGGGCCTACCAGGGTCACGGCAATCGCCGCCAGCACTCCTGCCAGTGTGAACAGGAGCAGTCGTGTCGGCCCGAGCGAGAGTCCCACGCCACGCACCTCGTCATCACCCAGGCTGACGATGTCCAGTGCGCGCCCCATCGAGAATGCAAGCCCCAGCCCGAACAGGGTCGCCGCACCGGCCAGGGTGATCGAACCGGTCGGTGTGTCCTCGGGAATGTACCCCATCAGCCAGGTGGTGAACTCCCCACGCAGTCCCGTGGGGACGAGGTGCTGAAGGAACATGATTCCGGCGGCGCAGATCGTGGACATGACCACGCCGATCAGGATCAGCGACACGGGATCAAGCCAGCCTCGCCGCTGGCTCAACGCATAGACGACACCCAGGGTGATCAGCCCGCCGGCTGCGGCGGGCACCGCGCTGCCCGCGACGCCGGGGTCGCCCGCGCCGGTTGCGTAGGCCGCGTAGAAGGCCCCCATGACACCGAGCCCCGCACCGCTGGATACCCCCAGGATGTAAGGCGATGCCAGGGGGTTCCTCAGCAGGGCCTGCAGCAGCAAGCCGGAAACGGACAGCGCGACGCCAGCGATCGCGGCATTGAGCGCCGATACCCAGCGATAACGCGCGTACTCCGGTGCCGGCAGGGCGAGCCCGATGACCCCGGTCGGATCCCGGTCGATGAGAATACGAATCAGGCAGATCCCGATGGCGCCCGCCACGAGCAGAACCAGTCCCGTTCTGGCGCCCGGCCGCATTCGATCCGGCTCAGACCGGGGGTCCGCCGCGCGCTACCACAGGGCGGGTCCCAGCATGCGTGGCTGAGGTGTCGGGTAACGCAGCAGTGGTGTCAACACGGTTCAGTTCGACCAGTATCCGGCGAAGGGCGGCTGCGACCTCGACGATCGCGCTAGAGGGTAACAGGGCATCCGGGTGCCGCAGCACCGCGACACGGCCCGATTCTGCCGCGCCCACCGGGAGATCGTGCAACCTGGACAAGTCAGTCGGCTCACCTCCTGAAGCACCCCCGGCGACCAGAACGATCACTTGAGGATTGATCCGGATGACGTCCTCGAGGGAGAGCTGAACCCAGCCTCTTGACGCTACGGCATTGCGCGCGCCGAGGGCGGAGAGCACATCGTCGAGGTAGGTTCCACGCCCAAACGCCAGGACCGGATTCATCCTTCCGATCACCATGACATCGTCGCTGAATCGAGGTTTGTTTCGCGGATCGAGCAAATCGTCCAGCGCCGCCTCGATCTCGGCAGCCCTAACTGCCATCCGCGAATTCAGAACGGTTCCATCCCCGGCGACGGAACCCGGTAACTCATGCACCAGCCTCCGTATGTCGGCCACACCGTCAAGGTGTGGCCAGCCTCTGACAACAATGCCCCGCTCGGTGGCGAGCCGGATGAGACCGGCGTCGATACCGGTGGACGGGGGTTGCAGCACGATATGGGTGGGATTGAGCCTGACAAGTCTCTCGTAGTCGATGCGATTGAGGTCTCCGACCACGGGGACGGATGCCTCCACCGCAACGCAGAACGGCGTTCTGCCGACGATGTAACCGCCCGCGCCAAGATCGACCAGGGTCCGAGATATCGCGGGACTTAGGGAAATGATTCGGGGGGTATCATGCGTGTCTGCCGGCGCCTGCGATGGGGTATCACGGCAACCCGTCGCTATCCATAGCGGAATGCTCAGCAATGCGAAGAGGCCCCGCCAGGAGGCTATCGGCGCAGGGCTTCTGGACATCGGTATGACAGGTCACCGCGGTTTGGTGGTGGAGACGGAGGGCAGGGTCGTGACGGGCCATCATAGCACTCGACGGAGCGGGCCGGCCGGCGGTGAAATGGAACGGAAGAAAGGTTTGACTGCTGACAACCCGGGCGGCGGTCAGCGCCGCCGCACCGGTATCGCCCGGCAGACCCGAAATCGTCGGCTCTTATTGAACGACGACCTTCTCGCCTTCCACCGCTACGACGGCGCGACGGTTCTTGGCACGGCCTTCCCGGGTGCTGTTGTCGGCAACGGGATCGTTTTCGCCGTAACCCTTCGTCTCGATCGTGTCGGCAGAAATCCCCTTGGAAACCAGGAAGTCCTTCACGGACTCAGCGCGACGTTCCGAAAGACCCATGTTGTAATCCTCGGGGCCGGTGCTGTCGGTGTAACCGGCGACCGAGATGGTGTTGACCTCGGTCATGTTGTCAATGCCGGCCGCCAGGTCGTCCAGGGCCGCTTCACCACCTTCCTGGAGTTTGGCGCTGTCGAATGCGAACAGGGTGTCGGCTTCCAGGACGGTTGTTTCCATCACCTCAGAAGGCGGCGGTACAACGATGACCTCTTCCTCGACCACTGCAACCGGCTCCGGATCGCATCCTTCGGTGTAACCCTCTGTGGTGAATTCGCCACCACGGACGCAGTTACCGTAGCTGCCCCGCCAGTATTCGCCACTGCCTGCCTGGACGTATCCCGTCCCGGCCTGTACGGACAGGGAAGCGGAACCGGCAGCGAGGGTGATTAAGGCGATACCCACCTGTTTTGCTATGGTTTTCTGACTCATTATTGACTCCCACACGGGTTCAGTTATTAAAGTCTGAGTGTAGCACAAAGAATTCAAGCACTACCGGAAATATAGGAATACAGTGATATACTGAATTCCTATATTACGTCTTATTGTGACACAGAAACGACAAGTTGTCGCGATAAATCTCTGTCGTTGCAAAATCGCAACGAATTAGCGGGAGCCGCGAAACGACCATTCGACGGGATACTTCTTTCTCAGCGACTTGGTATACGAACGCATCATGTTCTCTTGATGAATCTCGGTCAGGCGATCGCGAATCTCGGAAAAGGCTTTCTTGCTGCCCTTTCTGAAATCGATGACCTGCACGATGTGAAATCCGTCCGAGGACTTGATGATGCCGCTGGTCTCGCCATTCTTCGTCTTCTCCAATGCCTTCTCGATTTCGGGCATCCCGCTCCCGACCTCGATCCAGCCCATATCACCGCCATTCCTGCGACCGTAGGGGTCGATGCTGAACTCGTGCGCCAGATCCGCGAAATCCTCTCCCTTTTCCAGTCGCCTCAGGATCTCTTTTGCCTCGGACGCCTCTTCAACGACGATCTGGGCCAGTCGACGCGAGTCTGCCTCGAACCCGAGGTCCGGATTCTGCATGAGGTAGGCACGTAGCATGGCATCGTTGGTACGCCATTCCTTGCGCTTCTGTGTCAAAAAGGTTTCGATCAGCGCCCGGCGCTCGGGGTTCGTCGCGTTTCCAGCCGCTTTCACGCGTTTGAGATTCTTCTGGTATGCCTTCGACTTGTCCAGCCCCTCGGCCAACGCCTGGCGATATATCAGTTCGTCGTCGATCATCTGCTTGAGCATCTTGCCGCGAATCTGGCCTTTTTCACCCGTGCCGACCAGAAAGTACCTCGGCGCGAACACGGAGGAGTGGACGGCATCATCAAGCTGCCGATGATAGATCTTGTACTGCCCGACCCGGGCCATCACCTGGTCCGCGTGGAGCGGGGGAACGGCAAGGAGCAGGGCAGCGGCGAAAGGGACGACAAACCGACGTTTCATGGCAATTCTTACCTCTTGCGATTCGGGTGGCATTCGGGACGCTATCGGGCAGAGTCGACGGAAAGGGAAATGACACAGATAATAACCCACGCTCGTCGAGCTACGTATACCCCGTGCCCGGATACAATCCCGTGTGACAGGGTTTTCCGGACGGGCGGAGCCCGAGTCTGGTAACGACTTACGGTCCAACGATCAAGGAAAACAACCCATGACAAACGCGAACCATGGTCAGCCTGTTTCCGCCGGCATGGACCGACCCGTCGAGGTCGCGATCCGTCTCGGACTCATCTTTCTGATCGCCTTGTGGTGTCTGATGATCGTTCGGCCGTTCATTGACCCGATCATGTGGGGCATCGTCATCGCGGTTGCGGCGCACCCCCTTTACGCGCAGTTGGAGAGCAGGCTCGGGCACCGCCGCAAGCTGGCGGCGACACTGTTCACCTTCCTCGCGCTCCTGTTAATCATCGTGCCGGTCGTCATGCTTTCCGGTTCGATGGTGGATACTGTCGGCGCGGTGTCAGAAGGACTTAAAGACGGGACGTTGCGGGTACCGCCACCACCGGATGGCGTGGCGGACTGGCCCTTGGTCGGTGAGCAGTTGCACGCCCTCTGGGCCATGGCGTCGACCAACCTGGAGGGAGCCCTGAACCAGATCGCGCCACAGCTCAAATCTGTCGGCAACTGGCTGGTTTCCGCTGCAGCGGGGGCCGGCGCCGGCATTCTAAAGTTCCTGATCGCGATCGTCATCGCTGGCGTGCTCCTGGTCAATGCGGAAGGGGGGCGACGCGCGGCGAGGGCCATCGGGACGCGGTTCGTCGGACCGCGTGGGCCGGAATTCGCCGATCTGGCGGGTGCAACGGTCCGCAGTGTCGCGCAGGGCGTACTCGGCGTGGCGTTCATCCAGTCGATACTCGCCGGTATCGGGCTGCTGGTGGCCGATATCCCCGGCGCTGGGATCTGGGCCCTGCTGGTGCTGCTGCTGGCGATCGTGCAACTTCCACCGCTGCTGATCCTGGCGCCGATCGCGTTCTACGCATTCGGCGCCATGGAGACCCTGCCCGCGGTGTTGTTCACCATCTATGCACTGTTCGTATCCATGAGCGATACCTTCCTCAAGCCGATGCTGCTGGGCCGGGGGGTCGATATCCCCATGCTCGTGATTCTCCTCGGTGCGATCGGCGGCATGATGCTGTCGGGTATTATCGGCCTGTTTGTCGGCTCGGTCGTCCTGGCGCTGGGATACAAGCTGTTCATGGCTTGGCTGGAAGGTGGTCCGGCGCCCAGCGCGGGGACCATGCCCGCCGCAGAATAGACGAAACAGGAATCGGACAGATGGCGAGCGAAGAAGAAAGAACTGCGGAGGTGATGGCGTAAACGAATACCTCCGGCGCGATCACCGGTGAAGCGGCCGCTTTTGCTATTCTCTCTGTATGGAACGGTTGTCGCGACACAAAGGACGGACGAAAAGACAAGCAGGATGGTATGTCATTTGACAGAAATCGCCTCTGTCGTACCGCGCAAATCAAACTGAGGACACATCTCCATGGTCAAGAAACTCGCTAGGTCTCTGTTGTTACTGGTCTTTGCATTACCGTTCGCCAATGCCGTCGCAGAGGAACAGACCGCCGGGAAAGATGATTCCGCGAGCTATGAAAAAACGATCAAGGCCTTCCAGGAGGCTGGTCAGAGCGGCAGCTTTTTCGATACCGCCTATGGCTATGCCGTGTTCCCCAACATCGGCAAGGGCGGTGCGGGTATCGGTGGCGCGATCGGAAAGGGGCGCGTCTACCGGCAGGGTAAGTGGGTCGGCAATTCCACCATGGTCCAGCTGAGCATCGGATTCCAGCTCGGCGGTCAGATCTACAGCATGATGATCTTCCTCGAGGACGAGCGTGCGTTCAACGAGTTTACCTCAGGCAATTTCGAGTTCTCCGCGCAGGCGACCGCGGTGGCGATCACCGCCGGGGCGTCCGCCGCAGCGTCAACCGGGGGCAGTTCCGCTGGCATCAGCGGTGGGAGAGGCACGGCCGAGACTGCTGGCGCGTACACCAGGGGTATGGCGACATTCACCATCGCCCGCGGGGGCCTGATGTACGAGGCCGCGCTCGCCGGAATGAGGTTCAACTACAAGCCCAGACAGTAATTCCGGTGGGTGATATCGAGTCTGATCCGGCCCGACGTCCGACCTCATCGATGATCTGGAGGACAGCATTCCGGGTAGAAAGCGGCGACGACGGTAAGCTAATGCTCTGAAGGGGCGTGTGATTCGAGAAATGTCCTTGCGCGTCCCAGGGCCATCAGCGGGAAGTAGTGACGGTACAGGTTATAGTTGATCATGAACCCTCGCTGCAGCTCGCCCCCCTGGTGCAGGCGCTCGGAAAGGTCGGTCTCCCCGAGATCCGTCCTCGCGCCGACTCCGTAGCCCGGAAAACCAGTCCCGGTGTACTCCGGTTCGTCCCACGTGCCTTCAAGCTGCGTGGAGATCAGGTAATCTACACCGGATTCGATGGCCTCACGGTGGTCGTCATTGTCCAGCGCCAGCAGAGCCATCAGCGCCCACCCGGTCTGCGACGCCGTGCTCTTGCCCCGGCCGCGCCAGGCGATGTCCATGTACGAGGCACAACTTTCGCCCCAGCCCCCGTCGTCGTTCTGATGTTCGGCGATCCAGTCGGCGGCCTTGCGGATATAGTCCTGCGACATGTCCTCACCGATGGCGCGCAGCGCAGGGAGCACCGCCGCGGTGCCGTAGATGTGATTGACCCCCCAGCGGCCGAACCAGCTTCCGTCGGTCTCCTGCTCGTTGCGGATGAACGTCAGACCACGGGATACCGCGGGATGGGTGGCGTTCATCCCGAGCAGACCGAGCGCCTCG
This sequence comes from Gammaproteobacteria bacterium, assembly GCA_022340215.1. Classification (NCBI taxonomy): domain Bacteria; kingdom Pseudomonadati; phylum Pseudomonadota; class Gammaproteobacteria; species Gammaproteobacteria bacterium. The sequence goes on along the minus strand of JAJDOJ010000224.1, from coordinate 11,013 downwards.
AGGACGTGCGCTGTCACGTCCGCGCTGGGCGGGTCCAACGCCTCGCCGAAGTCACTGACAGGGATCCTCGTCAGGATCTGTTTGTCGTTGTCCCGGTCGAACGCTGCCCAGCCGCCGTTGCGGCACTGCATCGCGAGCGTCCAGTCCAGAGCGCGGCGTGTGGATTCGTCGATCCGGGCGCGATCGTCGGAATCCGTTCGAACTAACGCGAGCACGATCAGGGCCACGGCGGTGTCGTCCACATCGGGGTACGCCAGGTTGGCCCGCTCGAAGGCCCAGCCGCCGGGAGCCACGCCGCGGACCTTGACCTGCCAGTCGCCGGGCGCGATCACCTGCTGCCGAAGCACCCAGTCGAAACCCCGCACCATCGATGACGTATCCCGCAGCGAACGCCCGCAATCGTGCATCGCCAGCAGGGAGAGCCAGGTGTCCCAGATGATCGACTCACTGGCCTGGATGTGCAGAGCACCGCCTCGCTCATACGACCAGTGGGCATCCAGGGCGTCCAGCCCCTTTCGGAGCACCGGATGCGAAAGGGGATACCCCTCGGCGTTCAGGGCCATCAGCGAGTAGATCCAGGGAGGCTGGATACCGCCCCAGGCGCCGTCGGCGTCCTGGTGGCGGATGACCCATTCCGTGCACTGGCGAACCGCCAGACTCCGCCATGGCGTGATGCCGAGATGCTGATAGGCGTGCAGAATCCGATCGGTGAGGCGAAAAAAACGGTCCCAGATGCCGCCACCCTTCCTGGGCAGGGCATAGTCCTGGCGCTCCCGTCCCTCGGGGAACAGCGCGTCGAGACGTCGGTCCGCGGGGAGAGGGCGCACCTCTCTCCGCGATGAGAGGATGCACAGGGGTACCAGCGTGGCGCGCGCCCAGGAGGCGAAATGGTAGATGTTGAAGGGCACCCAGAGGGGGAAGAAGATAATTTCGGGCGGGAGATTCGGGGTCTTTTCCCACGGCCATTCACCGATCAATGCCAGCCAGTAACGGGTGAAGACCCGTACCTCACGCAGACCGCCGTGAGACAGGATCCAATCCCGGGCTTTCGCCAGCGCAGGATCGTCGGCTGGCATACCGGTCGAGCGCAACGCGGCGTAGCACTCGACGGTCGTGTTGATATCGCCCGAAGGGGCGTCATGGTAGATCTCCCAGGCGCCGTCCTCACGCTGTGCCTCGAGCATGCCGCGGATGATCGCATCCTCGCGCGTCTGGTCGCGCACACCCAGGAAGTGCATCGCCAGCAGCCACTCCGCCTCCATGCAGTAGTTGGATTCCAGCATCCCGACCCAGAACCCGGAATCGTCCTGATGTGCATCCAGCCATCCCAGGGCCGCGTCCATAGCCATGGCAAGCGATTTCCCGCCTCGGGTGGGGCGTGCCGGCCGTGTGGCGTCGGGTGTTTGTGAGATCTGAGGCTGCGTATTCACGGATTAGATCTGGTGTCTATGAAAGAATTCGGCGCTTCCTCTTACGAGGTGCCTCGGGTTTCGATTATAACGGGCACCCATCACCCGGGAATCCGAGATGCGTCGCATGAGTCCAGGGAGCGTTGCGCGGGGGAATATCATCGATGAGCACATCACTGATCGATCAACCGGGCATGCTCTGGGAACGGGTCGTGGAAACCACGGCGTCCGCTCGAGCCAGCGGCGCACTGCAGCCCGTCACGGCACGGCTGGAGATCGTCGAACAGGAGCGGATCCGGTTTCAGGTGCGGATCCTGACGGCGATCGCGCACAAGATCGAGGCCGCGAGGGCACAGAGTGAAGCCTCCGTTCGTCAGGGTCACTACGTCGATCCCTTCCAACCCTGGGAACCGACCCTCTATGTCGCCGATGCCTCGGCCACGCACGTCTGCCTGTTGAACAAGTTCAACCTGGTCGACCACCATCTGCTGATCGTCACGCGTGCGTTCGAGCACCAGATGTCGCCACTGACCGCGGTCGACTTCGAATCGGCGTGGCGTTGCCTCGCTGAGTACGAGGGCCTCGCCTTCTACAACGCGGGACGCATCGCCGGGGCGAGCCAGGAACACAAACACCTGCAGATGATCCCACTGCCGCTGCCCGGCTCGGATACGGACCTTCCGCTGGGAGCCTGGATATCCCATGCCGCGGCATGCGGCGGATTATCCGAGAACCGGGAACTACCGTTTCGGCACGTCATATCCGGCGTGGACCCACAATGGTTATATGATCCGGTCAGTGGGGGGCAGGAAGCCCTGTCTGTGTACCACGAGATGCGGGCGCGCTCGGGTCTCCGGTCCGAATTCACGGCGGGAGCACGTCAGTTGCCGCCCTACAATCTGCTCCTGACCCGAAATTGGATTATGTTCGTTCCCCGGTGCGAAGCCCCCGTGGGGCCTGCCGAGGTGAATGCCCTCGGATTTGTCGGCGCCCTACTGGCGCGGGACGATGACGAACTGCAGACGATTCGGGATTCAGGCCCACTCACGGTTCTGGAGAAAGCAGGCCTCCCCCGAAAACTCGGATGATCTCCTGCTTGCGCCCCTATGGCCCGAAGATCTTTGCGACAAAACCGGCAAGGACCTATTCGAATGACCATGCTCTTTATCGGATCTCGGCCGTATCCATTATCATTGGCTTGCCGATCTGGCCGATTGCGATCTACGAGCTGCCTTCGCTGATCAGCAGATAGCTGTCACTCCGACGTATCTCGAAATCGAATCCAGTATCGCCTGAATGGTTTCAGTTTTGTCCCGCCACAAGGCGACACCTTAACTGTCAGCGTATTCGGCGATTTCTGTCAAATGACATACCATCCTGCTTGTCTTTGTCGCCCATCCTCTCAGTTGCGACAACCGTTCCATGGTTCGACGATGCGCCTGTTGTCGTGCCTTGATGACGAACGAAAATCCGACGCGATCCGGTATGCCATTTCCCGACACTCGCCTAAGTACAACGGCCCGGCCAATCCGGAGCAGATTTGTCAGGCCGCCAGAAGATCGGTCAGATTCTTACCTGAGGCCAGTTCATCCCGAATCCACCTGGGTTGTTTCCCACGGCCGGTCCAGGTTTGCGAACTGTCCTTGGGATTCCGGTACTTGGCCGGTATACGGCGCTTCTTCGGAGTACCCGCACCCACCAGTTCCTCGACCGTCGATCCGATGGATGCGGCGAGTTCCTTCATCTCTTTCAATACCCGCTTTCTTTCTTCCTCCTGCCTGTGCTTGAGTTCCTTGGCAATGTCCGAGGAAAGTTTGTCAAGTTCCTTTTCGGAAAGGCGGGTCAAATCTATCGCTGCCATATAATCCTCTTGTAATCACTTATTGGTTGGAAGACATTTTTTACAATGTCCGGATTCTTTCCGGAAAACGCGCCTCGCCGCAAAAATGGAAACAGACATCACCCATGCGACGAGTAGCAACAAGATAATAGTGATTGCCAAAGGAATCAAGAGGGGAAAGAGAACTTTTTATTCCACTGTACGAAACGTGCCGATACCCCTGCGTCCGGTTATCCACAACTTCCGCTATTAATAACTCGACCAGATTATCGGCATGATGTCCAGGCGATTATATCTACGGATATTCCGTCCCCCGTCGAGCATTCGGCTGGTTACGCCACCGTGCAACGGGCCAAGAGCCCAGGAGACGGCCCTGCGATATCCCGGCGAGTTGTGCACTCGTATGCGTGCGTGGAAGAATCCGCACTCGCCGCGCAAGCTAGGGGCGCGCTCCGCCACCCTTCATGAACCCTGAAGACGCCACGATGCCATCGCCAGTCGAACCCATCCTGAAACTGTCTCTGCTTGGCGGGTTTCAGTTGTTCGGCGCCGACGGGGTGGAGGTGCCGATCCCGGCCAGGAAGGCCAAGGCCCTCCTGGCGCTGCTGGCGATGATACCGGGCGAGAGGCGCTCGAGGGAGGCGCTGGCGTCGCTGCTGTGGGAGGTCAGCGGCGATGCGCAGGCCAGACACAGTCTCCGTCAGGCACTGGCGTCGTTGCGAAAGGCCCTGCCCGAAACCGATCCCCCGATCCTGTCGGCGGATACCGACTCGATCCAGGTCGCGCCCGGCACCATCGAGGTCGATGCCCTGCGCCTCGAGCAGCTTGCCGAATCGACCGATTCTCAAGACCTCTGTCGTGCCGCCGCAATGTACCAGGGTGAGTTTCTCGAGGGATTCAATCCACGCTCCGTGGCATTTGAGGACTGGTTGATGCAGGTGCGTATCCGCCTGCACGAAAGATCGCTGGCCGTACTCACCAGCCTGGCGGAGGAGGAGACCGCCGCGGGGCGGCTCGAGTCCGCGACACGGCTCTCGCTCAAGCTGCTGTCGCTGGATCCGCTGCGCGAGGACATTCATCGAAGACTCATGGAGCTCTACGTCCGTCAGGGCCGCCACGGTGCGGCGCTGAGGCAATATCGGATCTGTCGCGGTGCGCTCGAACGACAACTCGGTGTCGAACCGGAGGCCGCGACCGAGAAGCTGTATCGAAACCTGCTGTCCCGCAGAGACACCGAAGCGCCGGCCCCGGAGCTCCCCGATGTCGCGACACCGGTAGCGGGAGAATCCCCTCCGCCCGCGCGGGGGAATGCCGGAACCGCGGAACTGCGACAGGCTGCGGTGCTCGTCACGAACCTCGCGGACTTCGGCAAGCTGGCTGCTTTACTGGACGCCGAGCAGCTCTACGAGTTGCTCACCCGCTACTACTCACGGGTCGATCAGGTGGTTTCCCGATGCGGCGGCAAGGTGGTCCGGCAGTTCAGCGAGACCGTCATGGCGGCCTTCGGTGTCCCGCGCACACAGGGAAACGACGTGGAGCGCGGTCTGCGCGCCGCGACCGAGGCGATCCGGGCGATCGGGGACACGCGGTGTCCCGGCGAGGAAGCGGCACTTGCGATGGGCGCGGGACTGACCACGGGTCGGGTGCTGGTCGCGATGTCGCCGTCCCTCGCCCAAGCGGAGCCGATCCTGACCGGAGCCGCGGTCAACGAGGCGGTTCGGCTCGCGGCGCAGGCAAGGGCGGGAGAACTCCTTCTGGGCGACAGCGCGTACCAGGGTATCGCGGAACGGGTCGCCGCCGAACGCGTTCGCGATGAGGGGTCGAATCCCGGAAACTCGCCGTGGCGCTTCAGGGATTTCCTGGGCGAGGACGCCGATACGGGTCCGGCTCCCATCGTTGGGCGGGTAAAGGAAAGGCGCCAGTTCGAGGCGACGCTTGATGCCTGCATCGAAACGGACTGCGGACAGGTCTTCCTGGTCCGTGGCGAGGCAGGGATTGGCAAAACCCGGCTCGTGACCGAGTTCATGCGCCTGGCTAACGGCCTCGGTTTTCTCGCGCATCGTGCCCTGATCCTGGATTTCGGGTCCACCGGAGCGGGCGGTGCGCTGCGGTCGCTGGCGCGGCAGATGCTGCACCTGAAATCCCGCACCGCCGGCCTGTCGGTACACGCGGCGATCCGCAACGCCGTCGAGACCGGAATGTTTTCCGTCGACGAGGAGGCGGCCCTGCATGACCTTTTGGGTGCCACCCTGCCGGTCTCGCTGAAATCTCAGCTTGACGCCCGCGGTGCCGCGGAGCGCCGCGCTGGACAATTAGCGGCCCTGGCCCGTCTTGCCCTCAGGAGCAGCGAGGTGGCACCGAGGCTTCTGGTCATCGAAGATATCCACTGGGCAGACCGCTCGACCATGGATGCGCTCGCCCGGCTCGCCGAGGTGGCCAACGAGGGCAGGGTGATGTTGGTCATGACCTCGCGCGTGGAAGGTGAACCGCTCGACCCCGCCTGGCGCGGCGCGATGCACGGCACTCCCCTGACCACCATCGATCTCGCACCGCTCGGCGAGAACGACGCCATGCAGCTCGCCCGTTCGATCACCGGCACGGACGACGCAACCGCGAGACATTGTGTCGGCAGGTCCGGGGGCAACCCGCTGTTCCTGGAGCAATTGCTGAGGACGACCCGTGAGTCCCCGTCTTTCGTCCCCGACTCGGTGCAGAGCATCGTCTGGGCGCGCCTGGACGGGCTCTCGGCCAGCGACCGGCAGGCGGCGCAGGCGGCCGCCGTGCTGGGACAGCGATTCGACCCCGCTCCCCTGTGTTTCCTCGTGGAAGACGAGGCCTACCGTCTCGAGGGACTGCTGGAACAGCGTCTGGTGAAACCCGAATCCGATGGCTACCTGTTCGCCCACGCCCTGATCCGGGACGGGATCTACGCCTCCATTCTGCCGTCACGGCGCCGGGAGCTGCACCTCAAGGCGGCGGATTGGTATCGGCTGCGGGATCCGGTACTGCGTGCCCGGCACCTTCTCTGCATCGGGGACGCCGCGGCCGGGGCGGCCTGTCTCGAGGCGGCCAGGCGAGAGACCTCGGCATGGCGCTACGATTCTGCCCTGGATTTGATCGCACACGGACTCGAACTGGAGCCAGAAGACGGGGAAGGGGAGAGATTCTCACTGCTGAACCTCCGTGGCGTCGTGTTGCTCGAATGTGGTCGTGTGGACGAGGCGCTGGCATCCCAGGAGGCGGCACACGCCGCGGCAACGGGCCCGCTCGATCGGTGTCGCGCCAGGATCGACGCGGCGGCGGGATTGATCGTCAAGGACCGCCACGAGGACGCGCTGCAGGCGCTGGCCGAGGTTGAATCCACCGCGGAGGCCGCCGGCTGCCGGGACGAACTGGCGCGCATTCACTATCATCGCGGCAATGTGCTGTTTCCCCTCGGGCGGATCGACGAGTGCCTGCAGTCGCACAAACGCGCCCTCGAACTCGCGCGGCAGATAGAATCCAGGGAATTGGAGGCCAGGGCACTGAGCGGACTGGGAGACGCCTGGTACCTGTGCGGCCGGATGATCACCGCGCATTCTCATTTCGACCAGTGTGTGCGACTGTGTCGCCAATTCGGCTTTGGCAGGATCGAGATGCCCAATCTCGCCATGCGCGGTATCTGCAATTTCTACCGCTTGAGGATCGACGATGCCCTGAATGACGCCCGCGATGCCGCCCGGATGGCCCAGCATGCGGGAAACCCGCGCGACGAGGCGCTGGCCCGCGACATCGTCGCGACGGTGCTGATCACCACCGGGAGGCATGAAGCGGCGTTCACGGAGGCCACCAGGGCCCTGTCACTGACCGCAAGCCTCGGCGCGGGGCTCTTCCATGCCGAGGTGAAATCCATGCTGGGCCGCCTGGCCGCGGCAAGCGGGGACATGGAGGGCGGTATCCGGCTGGTGTTGGAAGCCTGGGACACCTGCCGGGAACACGGACTCGCCTACGCGGGTCCGATGATCCTGGGCATTCTGGCACGTGTGACCGATGATTCCGATCGTCGGCGGTGGGCCCTGGAAGAGGGAGAACGCCTGCTGCAGACCGATTCGGTCAGCCACAATTTTCTCTATTTCTACGAAGCGGCCATTGCCGTCAGCCTGGCAGACGGGAACTGGGATGCGGCGGAGTACTATGCGATCAAACTGGATCGCTACACTCGCGACGAACCCCTGCCCCTGAGCCGATTCATCATCGACTATGGACGCTCGCTGGCCAGGGCAGGACGGGGAGAGCGCAACGACGCCCTGCGCCGGACCCTGGCCGGACTCGCCGACCAGGCGCAGCAGGCAGGGCTTGAGCCGTGGCGGCATGACCTGGAATGCGCCATGACCGAACTTGCGGTCTGATGACCTCGACGAACGCCCTATGCGGTCCGCGACCCCTTGCCGATGAACCGATCGAACAGCGAGCAGAGGTCGACCAGTTTTTTCTCGAGCAGCGGCTCGGCCTGGCGCATGGCGTCGTCCAGGGACATCGGCTCGTCCAGGATGCTGGACATGCTGGTCAGGCCGAGTCGGTAAAGTTCCGACACGTCGCCCTGTATCGCGCCTGCCAGGGCGATAACGGGTATTTCGCGCCGGCGGCCGAGTTCCGCGATACGCCCGATCAGCTTTCCCTGCACGCTCTGGAGGTTGATCGCACCTTCACCCGTGATGATCAGGTCGAATCTTTGTCTGACGAGCCGTTCCTGCAGTCCGTAGGCATCGGCGACGACGTCGAATCCGCTCACGATTGACGCGTTGCAGTAACTCAGGATACCGAACCCCATGCCGCCGGCGGCCCCGGCGCCGGGTGTCTCGCGTTCGTCCCTGCCGGTTTCAAGGGTCGTGATCCCGGCGAAGTTGGCCAGGGCGTCTTCCAGGACGCGCAACTGCCCGCCGTCCGCGCCCTTCTGGGGTCCATAGGTATATGTCGCGCCGCGCTCGCCCAGCAAAGGATTGGTGACGTCGGAGGCGATGATCAGTTCGGTCGCCTTCAGGCGCGGGTCCTGCTGTGCCATTGATACCGTTCTCAGACGATTGAGCGAGACTGCATCACCTCCCACTTCGTCACCCTGCGCGTCGCGAAAATCGATTCCCAGGGCGGCGAGCGCGCCGGCGCCCGCGTCGTTGGTGGCTGAACCGCCCAGTGCCAGGACGATTCTGCGCACACCCCTGTCGAGTGCATCGACGATCAGTTCACCGGTTCCCCTCGAGGTGGCTCGGAGCGGATCTCTCGACCCCTCGGGGACCAAGGGAAGACCTGAGGCCTCGGCCATCTCCACTATCGCCGTGGTGCCGTCACCGAGAAGACCGTAGCGCGCCGAGACCGTCTCGCCCATGGGGCCCGTGACCGGGATCCGCACGAATTCTCCGCGGGTGCCGATGACCAGCGCTTCAGCGGTACCCTCTCCACCGTCCGCCATCGGCAGGGCCACGACGTTTGATCCAGGCAGCCGTCGATCAATGACAGCCTCGGCGATCTCGCAGAAACGGGTCGCCGAAAGGCTTTCCTTGAAGGAGTCCGGCAACACCAGGATCTTCACGACGGGGGGCCTTCCAAGGTCTCTGAAACCTCCCGGGGTTTTGCTCCATGCTCCTCGATCACTGCCGATCCCTGGGAACGGGTTGTCCTCGAAGACCTCTCGACGGTCGGTGTCATACGGGCAGGATGGAGACGCCCGTGCGTTGCGGTATACTGCCGGCCCTTTTCGATCAGTCTCAGTCGGAAACAGCCCGGCAGCAGCAAACCAAATTTCGGAGAAATTTTCATGGCTCAAGAGATTACAACAGGTGTCCCCCCCGAAGTGGAGACCTTTTTTGGCGAGGTTGGCAAGTACTGGGGCTGGATGCTCGCGCTTGGCATCCTGTTCATTGTGCTCGGCACCATCGGGCTCGGCATGCCCGTGTTCGTCACCGGTGTCAGTATCCTGTTTCTCGGCGCACTGCTGTTGGTCGGCGGCGGGGTTCAGCTCGTGAACGCATTCCAATGCAAGGGATGGAAGTCTGTCATCTGGCACGTACTGATCGCGCTGCTGTATATCGCTGCCGGTGCGATTATGGTGTTCGAGCCCCTGCGTTCGGCGCTTCCCCTGACGGCCATGCTCGGCGGCCTGCTGCTCGGCATCGGCGTGCTGCGTATCATCATGGGGTTCCAGCAACGAGGCGAGAAAGGCTGGGGATGGCTGGTGTTCGCGGGGATCGTCTCCCTGGTCCTCGGCGGGATCATCCTGGCACAGTGGCCGGTCTCCGGGCTTTGGGTCATCGGTCTGTTCGTGGCGATCGAGATGATATTCCACGGCTGGTCGTATGTGTTCCTGGCGCTGGCTGCGCGTCAGGCAGCCAAAGCAGGCAAGGACGGCAATGCCGCAGGGCAGGCCGAACCCGCCTGAGGCATACCGCAAAACTAACGTCAATCAGAAAAACCATCGGAGAACGTGAATATGACACACCTGTACCGATTGATCACTGGTATTACGGCCCTGACGTTGCTGGGCGCATCTTCCTCAATGGCCCTGGCCGAATCGGGCACGGTCAAGATCCTTGCGCCCTGGAACAGTGAGGGCAAGGTCTTTCCGATCGGCCCGGAGAAGCTCCTGTTTCAAGGGACGGCCGAGGGGATCATGTATATCGACGGCGGAAAGGGGTCGCTTGACGCGACAGAGATTCTCTGCCCGGGGTCCCATACCATCGACGTATCGTCGAACAAGAGCGAGGCCTCCGGTAACTGCATCATCAAGGGCGATACCGAGGAGGACGTAATCTTCGCGGAATTCCGTTGCGAAGGCGATCTCGGCGCCTGCGAAGGTGAATTCAAGATCACTGGCGGGACCGGGAGTTTCGAAGGCATCACCGGTTCCGGGAAGATGGCCGTCCGCACGGCGCTTGCCGAACTGGCCGCCGATCTGGACAGCGGTCAGATCATCCGCGAAGCCGCTGGCCTCGCGGTGTGGCCGGAACTAAAGTACAACATCCCCGAGAAAAAATAGGCCCTTTGCGGTATCGGCGGCGTCGTGAAATCACGACGCCGCCGATACCAGACAATGCGCAGCGGCGTTCCGGAACTCCCCGAGCAGTGCGCATGTCGAACTGCTCGCTGACGCTACAAAGCTCCTTCTTGTTCCACTAGGAGCCGGCGGATCTTCTCGACCCGTCGGCGATTGACGCCAAGGTCGGAACTGCCGAGTCGTGCGGCCGAGCGCACGGCAATGATGCCGTCCGCCCCCCGAAGATCGAACTCCAGATCATCGACGAACCCGAAGACGGCGCTGCTGCATTCGGCATGAAGGTAGGTGTCCGATTGAACGACTATCCGCGTCCTTGGAAGGCCTGTCACCACGCTGACCAGCTTTGCCCAGGCAGTCTCCTGTGACCGGTTAAAGGTCAGCGGTGGCACATGATGCGAGGGATCGGGGCTGTCGCTCGAGACACAGTTGGGCGTGTCCGGGCAGGGGGCCAAACCACTGTCGGAGCGCCCCAGGTCGGTTGGCCGTTTACCTGAACAGGAGAAAATCGGCATTGTCAGAAGGAGAATAATCAGGCCCGCAAGGATCCCGTTACGAGGGGCATGCAGGGTAGCGGCGCTTGATCTGCCATGCCCGGTTAAGGCGATTTCTGTCAAATGACATACCATCCTGCTTGTCTTTGTCGTCCGTCCTCCGTGTTGCGACAACCGTTACATAGTTCGACTATGCGCCTGTTGTCGCGCCTTGATGACGAACGAAAATCCGGCGCGATCTGGTAT
>JAJDOJ010000223.1 GCA_022340215.1 Gammaproteobacteria bacterium | reverse complement strand
ACCTGTTCAAGTGTCTTGATTTGAGTGTCGTTCATGATGGTCTTCATCCCTCATCATGAACAGAAACCAGCCGGCGTTCAGTATCATTTCATGTTAGAAACAAGCCTCCCCTTCAGTATCATTTCATATTGGAAGAGGCTGATCCTGGACAAACCCCGTTGGAATTCCTATGCTTAACAAGCGAAGGACGCACCGATACCCACCGGAGCGCCGGTCCTTGTTATCTAAGGACCATGACAGGATCGTCGAAGTCATGAAACGGTCGGCGGAAGCGGGAGCTAGTCCTCCGCCTATAGTACGACCCAGCGCTTCGTTACTGTCGGACAACGCAATGCATGCCTTCTCGGCACCCGGTACTCTGGGCATGCGGCTCATTTGCATTGATGCATGGTAGTGCACTGTCATACGCCTCAGGCAACTCGCTGGGATCGGGAGGATAGACGATGCTTGGATTTGAATTGACCATCTGGGACTACCTGACCTTCGCCACGGCCTTAGCGTCCGCCATCGCGGTGATTGTGATCCTGCTGTGGATCGCGGGACTGCCGGGCCAGATCGCCATTGCCCGCAAGCACCCGGAGGCCGAGGCGGTGAAGATCATGGGATACGCGGGGTTCCTAACGGTCGTGCCGTGGATCCAAGCCTTTATCTGGGCGTTCAAGCCGACCGATGTCGTGGACATCCGGCGCTTCCCCGCCGAGGAGGCGAGGGCGACCGAAGAGGATATCGCCCGCCTCAAGGGGGCAGCGGACAAGGAAAAGACGCAGGCGCCGGCGGGAGAGAAGCCGGTGCCGGACAACGACACGACGCGCTGAGGAGAACATCGCATGCTCCTCGGTTTCGTCCTGCTGTTCGTGTATGCCCTCGTCGTGTGGCTCACATTTTTCAAGTTCAAATGGATGAAATTCAACATCACCTGGGCTCTCGTCACGGTCTTTGTCGGGGTTCATTTGCTGCTCATCTTCCTGATCGGCCTGCGCTTCATGACGCCCTACTCCACCGACGCGAAGGTAATCCAGCACACCATCCAGCTAATCCCTCGTCTGTCCGAGCCCACGCTGGTCACCGATGTGCTGGTAGAGCCGAACGTGCCGGTGAAGAAGGGGCAGCCGCTGTTCCAGTTCGACCGCCGGCCCTACGAGTACAAGGTCAGGGAACTCGAGGCGGAGCTTGCCAAGGCGAAGCAGGACGTAAAGGTGCTGAAGACCGACATGGATGTCTCGGCACAAAAGATAGTCAAGCTCAAAAGCGACCTGACCTACGCGCGCTACCAGCAGAAGCTTTCGACCGATCTCGCCAGCCGCGGCGCCGGTCCGGAAGAAGACGCGCAGAAGTGGACCGCGCAGGTCGCCGCCGACGAGGCCTCGATCAAGGAGGCGCAGGCCGAGCTTGTGCGCGCAGAGTTGCGTTACAATTCCGAGATCAACGGCGTCAACACGTCCGTCGCCACCATTGAGGCCCAGCTCGACCTGGCGCGCTTTTACCTCGACAACACCCTGATGGTGGCCCCCGATGATGGTTACATCATCAACCTGCAGGTGCGTCCCGGCATGGTTGCCGGCATTGTCCGTTTCGGCGCCATCGCCTCGTTCATCTGCGATGCCGACCGTTATCTGCTGGCCAACTATTTCCAGGAGAACCTCAAGTACGTGAAGACGGGGCAGGAGGCCGAGATCGCGATCGACCTCTACCCGGGCCAGATCTTCAAGGGCAAGGTCCAGGCGATCTGGCAGGGGAGCGGGGCGGGACAAATGCTGCCAAGCGGCACGCTGCCCAATTTCGCCTATGAGCCGACCGAGGTCCCGCAGGGTCAGTTTGCGGTGGCGATCCATCTCGACGGGGCGGATCAGTCGAGGTTCCCGATCGGCACACAGGCGCGCGCGGCGATCTATACCAACCCCTCCAGTGGCTTCGTGGTGCTGCGCAAGATCGGCATCCGCGCCTACAGCTGGTTCAACTGGCTATATCCGTTCTCCGGCTGATGCGTGCAATCGGCAGCATCGTCGTCCTCAACCTGGCGCTTGCCGGCTGCGCGCTGCAGACGCCACCGACGCAGACCGAGGTGGTCGATCAGGCGCTGCCGGAGGGGACGCGAATTCCTGCCGCATGGAAAGCCGACGCGGATACCGGCGCGGTGGCCGACCACTGGCTGAAGTCGTTCCACGACCCTGTGCTGGATGCCATGGTCGCCGAGGCCCTCGCGAACAACCTGGATTTGCGCCAGGCGGTAGATCGCGTGGCGATCGCCCGGCAGTCCGCAGTCGTGGTTGGCGCGCAACTGCTGCCGCAGATCGGCGGGCAACTTGGCGCCAAGAAGACCCACGACTTCGGTCACGAGGACGAGGTCAAGCACACGTTCAGCCATACGGTCGCCTCACTGGGCGTGGCGTGGGAGCTTGATGTCTGGGGCCGGTTGCGCGCCCAGCGTGCCGCCGCCACGGCGGCTTTCGAGGCCACCGCGCTCGATTTTGCCTACGCGCGTCAATCGCTTGCCGCGACGGTGGCGCTGAGCTGGTATCTCACGACCGAGGCGCGCCAGCTCCTTGCGCTCGCCGAACGGGCCGTCGAGGTCTACGGCAAGCTGCTTGATCTAGCAAAGATCAGGCAGGCCGCCGGAAAGAGCTCGGACCTGGACGTGGTCGATGCGCGTGCCAGGCTGGAAACCGCCCAAAGCGAGCTCGAAGCGGCGCGCAATACCTACGGCAAGGCGCGTCGCGCCCTCGAGTTGCTACTTGGTCGCTATCCGGCGGCCGAGATCGAGGCGGCGGCGGTTTATCCTCCTTTGCCTCCGCCCGTAGGCGCCGGGGTGCCTGCATCGCTGCTGCAACGGCGGCCCGACCTGGTCGCGGCCGAGCGTCTGGTGCTGGCGGCGTTCCGACAGGAAGAGGCGGCCCGGCTCGCGCTGCTGCCCGATCTCTCGATCTCGCTCGTCGGCGAGCGTCTGGGCGATCATCTCATCAGGCAGCTGCGGCTCAGTCCGTGGCTTGCGTCCGCCGCGATCGGCATGGCCATCCCGATCTATGAAGGCGGGGCCCTGCGCGCCCAGGTGAAGATCGCCACCGCACAGCAGGCGCAGGCCGTGGCCAACTATGGCAGCGTCGTGCTGAATGCGTTCCGCGAGGTCGAGGATGTGCTTGCCAGCGAGCAGATACTGGAGAAGCGCCTCGGGTATGAGCAGCACGCCCTGGTGGATCGCAATGCGGCCGTGCAGCTCGCCATCGAGCAGTACCAGGCGGGGAGGAGGGACCTCCTGTGGGTGGAACAGTTACAGTCGGAACAAATCGGCGTGGAATCGAACGTCATCCAGTTGCGCAACGCACAGATCGCCAACCGCATCCAGCTGCATCTCGCGCTGGGCGGCAGCTTTGACGCGGCACCGTCGGTAGCCGAACCGGCGGGCGGGAAATGACAAAGTAGGAGAACTGCTATGTCTGGCACCAATGAAGCCGCTTTATCCGCTCTGCAGGACGCCGCTTTCGGTGAATTGAACAAGAAGTGGGATTGACTGCCGGCGCTTGGCATTCTACTCATCCAATAGGCCAATGCGTAGGCTCTTGATGTGATACCCATGTGCAGCTAGTCTTATTTTGGTAATTCTCCCGCGTGCTATACGTTAGCCGGGCGATCCCAGAGAGCGGTACTCTTTCGTAACAATACTGTAACACTTCGTTGATAGATTGAGGCGCTCACAGCATTGGTAATGAAACCAAAAATGAAACTAAAAGTAAGGAGGAGGCAGCATGCGATTTCCAGAGTGGCACCGGTCCGCAGTGCGGAAAGTCAGTAGGATCCTTGTCCTGCTGCTCTTTGTTGAAGTCGGCGCACCCGCGCAGGCCGATCAGGGGCCACGCCATCACGCCGAGGGGACGTTCGACGTCGCGACCTCGATCTACACCGTAGTCAAGGGAGACGACCTCGACGCCATCGCCGAGCGCTTCGGTGTGACGGTGAAGGAGCTGATGAAGGTGAACCAGCTGTCCTCGACGGAGATCGAGGTCGGCCAGCCACTGGTGATCACCGCGCCGGTGCAGACCACCGGTAAGCCCGGCACGCCGAGCGCCACCACCACCCTCCCGGGCAACCAGCTCCCGGCGCCGGCGCCGAAGTTCGGCGGTGTGATCAAGGAAGACGTCAAGGATTCCACCGCGTGGTGGCCGCCGCGTATCGTGCCGCCCAAGGGCGCGCCGAACGTGCTGCTGGTCCAGATCGACGACTCCGGCTTCGCCACCTCGAGCACCTTCGGCGGCGTGATCCCGAGCCCGACCCTCGACAAGCTCGCCGCCAACGGCCTGCGCTACACGCAGATGCACAACGCCGCGCTGTGCTCGCCGACACGTGCCGGGACGATCAGCGGGCGCAACCACCACACGATGGGCTTCGGCGTGATCGCCGAGGTGTCCACCGGATTCCCGGGCTACGACGCCATCATCACCGAGGACCGGGCGACCATCGGACGCATCCTCCAGGACAACGGCTACGCGACCTCGTGGTTCGGCAAGGACCACAACACGCCCACGTGGGTCGCAACCGAGGTCGGGCCCTTCGACCAGTGGCCCTCGGGCTACGGCTTCGAGTACTTCTACGGCTTCCCGGTGGGCGAGACCGACCAGTGGACGCCGTACCTCTTCCGCAACCACACGGCGATCTTCCCCTGGCGGGGCAAGCCCCCGGGCACCTGGAACCTGACCACTGCGATGGCCGACGAGGCCATCGACTGGCTGCGCAGGATCGACGCCACGCATCCCGACAAGCCCTTCCTGCTCTACTACGCGCCGGGGGGCACGCACTCGCCCCACCAACCGACCAAGGAGTGGATCGACAAGATCAGCAAGCTGCACCTCTTCGACGAGGGCTGGAACAAGCTGCGCGAGACGATCTTCGCCAATCAGAAGAAGCTCGGCGTGATCCCACCCGATGCCAAGCTGACGCCCTGGCCCAAGGGGCCGCCAGCCAGTCTGAAGGAGTGGGACGAGCTGACCGCCGACGACAAGAAGATGTTCATCAAGCAGGTGGAGGTGTTCGCCGCCTACCACGCCTACACCGACCACGAGGCCGGCCGCGTGATCGACGAGATCGAGCGCCAGGGCAAGCTCGACAACACGCTCGTCATCTACCTGCAGGGCGACAACGGCAACAGCGCTGAGGGCACCACGATCGGCACCCCCAACGACCTGGCGGCGTACAACGGGGTCGACGTCCCGGTGAAGGACCAGTTGGCCCACTTCTACGACCTGTGGGGCGGGCCCGAGACCGCGCCGCACATGGCGGTGGCCTGGACCTGGGCCTTCGATACGCCCTACAAGTGGATGAAGCAGGTCGCCTCCTACCTCGGCGGCAACCGCAGCGGCATGGTCATCTCGTGGCCGGCGCGCATCAAGGACAAGGGCGGCATCCGCAACCAGTTCCACCACGTGATTGACGTGGTGCCGACGATCCTCGAGGCGGCCGGCATCCCCGCGCCCGAGTACGTGGACGGCATCAAGCAGAAGCCGATCGAAGGCGTGAGCATGGTCTACACCTTCGACGCCGATCCCAACGTGCCGTCGAGACACAAGACGCAGTACTTCGAGATGATCGGCGAGCGCGCCATCTACCACGAGGGCTGGTACGCGAACACCAAGGTGGCCATCGCGCCGTGGAACAACAACCCCGGCGTCAAGCTGCCGGACCCGCTCGACTACGAGTGGGAGCTCTACGATCTCAGGAAGGACTGGACCCAGTACACGGACGTCTCGAAGAAGTACCCCGAGAAGCTGAAGGAGATGCAGAAGCTCTTCGTCAAGGAGGCGTGGAAGTACAACGTGTTCCCCCTCAACAACGAGGGCTTCCAGCGCATCCTCCAACCGCGTCCGAGCGGCTCGCCCGGCATGACCGAGTTCAGCTACAACGCTCCGATCTCGATCGCGCTGGGCGCCATGCCGCCCTACGTCGCCCGCGACTTCACGATCACCGCCGACATCGACATCCCGAAAGGCGGAGGCGAGGGCATGCTCATCACCGAGGGCGGCCGCTTCGACGGCTGGGGCCTGTACCTGCTGAAGGGCAAGCCGGTCTTCACCTACAACCTGCTCGACCTCGAGCGCTTCCGTTGGGAAGGCAAGCAGGCGATCGCGCCGGGCCGACATACGGTCGTGTTTGACTTCAAGTACGACGGCCCGGGTCTCGCCAAGGGCGGAACGGGCGTGCTGTCGGTTGATGGGGAGGTCGTGGCGAAGCAGACCATCCCGCACACGGTGCCGGCCCTCGAGGCCGTCGACGAGTGGCTGGACGTCGGCTATGACACCCGCACGGGCGTCGACGAGCGTGACTACCAGGTGCCCTTCACCTTCACCGGCACGATCAACAAGATCACCTTCAAGCCAGGGCCGCCGGAGATGACCGAGGAGCAGATGAAGGAGGCCGCGAAGCTAGCCGCCAAGCCGAATGACTGAGCGTGGTTTCGGCGATGAGGTGGCGGGGCGCGTTCGCGCGCACCGCCCCGTACTTGCATGCGTTGGGCGCGGTAAGACCTGGTGGCCGGGTGAGATCGAGCTGATGCAGTGAGGACGACCTCCCTAATGGCCGCCTTGTCGCTGCTCGTACTTACAGCCGACACCTGTGCTGCGCCGGTTCATCCGCAGACCCCCGCAGCACCGCCGGATACGACGGCCGCTCGAACCGCAGCGGAGTTCAGCTCGCTGGTGGGGCGGTGGGTGCGGCCGGACGGCGGCTATGTGGTCACGATCAAGGGTGTGAGCGCCGACGGAAAGCTCGATGCGTCCTACGCGAATCCGAACCCGCTACCGTTCTCCAGGGCTGAAGCGACGCGAGACGGCAACGAGATCCGGGTCTTCCTCGAGCTGACAGCCGGCGGCTACGGCGGGTCGACCTACACGCTGACCTACGACCCGGAAAAGGACATCCTCCGCGGCGTGTACTACCAGGCGGTCGCTCGGCAGCGCTACGACATCTATTTCGAGCGCGCGCAGTGAGGACCTCGGCGGAGTTCGATGCGGAGCGTGCTTCCGCGGCCTGGCACACCGGATTCATCGCTTGCGCCGCGGTTTTGACTCGCAAGGGGAAAGCTCGATGCGTTTCGTGTCGCGCCATCGGGGATATGAAGGTTCGAGTCTTTACGTTCTTTGCACTGCTCGTCGCTGCGATGGCGTCACCCACGTTGGTGGCGGCCCAGCAGGTCACCGGCAAGCTCGGCTCAGCTAATGATGCGCAACGTTTCTGAAGATCACTCTTTGGAACCACTGGAAGCGCAGCGTTCGCTGCTGCTGATGAGCCTGCTCGCGGTGGCGACCGGCGTTATCGCCGGCACGGGCGCGTGGGCCTTTCGCATGATGATCGGCCTGGTGCACAATGTGCTCTTCCTCGGCGGTTTGTCTTTCCATTACGACGCCAACGTGCACACGCCGACGAGCCCTTGGGGGTGGGGCGTGATCCTGGTGCCGGTGGCGGGAAGTGTGGTCGTGGCCTGGCTGGTGAAGAACTTCGCTCCCGAGGCCAAGGGCCACGGCGTTCCCGAGGTGATGGATGCCATCTACTACAACGAAGGGCGGATTCGTCCGCGCATAGCCATCATCAAGTCCCTCGCCTCGGCCGTCTCCATCGGTAGTGGTGGCTCGGTCGGACGCGAAGGCCCGATCGTGCAGATCGGCTCGGCCTGCGGCTCCACCATGGGTCAGATCGTTCGGATGCCGGCCAGTGACCGCATCACCCTCATCGCCGCGGGCTCCGGCGCGGGCATCGCCGCCCCCTTCAATGCTCCGCTGGGGGGAGTTACCTTCGCCTCGAGCTGCTGCTGATCTCGATCAGCGCGCGTACACTGTTAGTGGTGGCCATCACCAGCGTCGTTGCTATCCTGATCAGTCACCATTTGCTCGTGTCCCAGCCCAGCCTCTACATCCCTGCCCTGGAGGTGCCCGATTTCGCCTCCTTTCAACCCCTGGCCCTCGCGCAGTTCTTGCTGCTGGGAGGACTCATGGGGCTGCTGTCGGTCGTCTTTATTCGGGGTCTCTACTGGATGGAGGACGTTCTCGACGCCATGCCGCGGATTTACTACAGCCGCCATGCCCTCGGTATGCTGTGCGTGGGCGTGATGATTTATCCGCTGTACCGGTTCGCGGGCCAGCATTACGAGGAAGGGGTCGGATACGCCACGGTGATGGACGTGCTGCATCGTAGCCTGAACGATCCGTGGTTTCTGCTGCTGGGGCTGAAGCTGCTCGCGACCTGGCTTTCGCTGGGGTCCGGCGGCTCGGGTGGTGTATTCTCCCCCGCGTTGTTTGTGGGCGCCACGTGGGGTGCGCTGTTCGGTCACCTGTGCCACGCACTCATCCCCGGTTTGCAGGTCTCGCTCCCTGCCTTCGCCATCGCTGGAATGGCCGCCATGATCGCCGGCTCTACCGGCGCTGTCTTGACAGGCATCATCATGATAGCGGAGATGACTCAGGATCACCGGGTGATGCTGCCGCTCATACTTACGACCTCCGTGGCTTACACCGTACGCAGGACCCTCATAGAAGGGGACATTTACACCATGAAACTGGTTGCTCGCGGGCATGTTGTGCGGGAGGGTTTCTGCCGGCCATCAGTCCCCGGTCTGCGGGTCCGCGACTTGATGGACAAGGGCATGGACGTGAAGGCTGTGGGCGAGTCGCCGCCAATCGGAAGGTCGGGTATAAAGGCAGACGATGGCCGCAGTGGGCGGACTCAAGAATGATCGGTCTTCGCCGGCTCGATCGCGACAATCATAGACAAGAGGAGCGGTTTCCCCATGGACCCGGCGGAGTGTGGGCAGACGGTCGACCTTCAAGGCGAAATCCGCGGACTGTCCACACAGAGTCCGGCAGCTGAACCCTCACGAACTCCAGCGTGCCGATATGCTTGCGCGGGAACCGCCGAGATTCTAAACACTTACGTTCGGTCGTGCCGGTACTGCAACAGCAGCGAAATAGCAATGAAGGCCAAAGCGCGCATTTCGATTTTCGAAAGGGACATGCTACCGTCTCCCGGCGAGTAGCGGCGGAGTTCAGGATTCACCTTCTATCCGGCTGATCGCCTGCTTGATCTCATCCAGGATCAGCTGGCGCGCCTTTGCTTCATCAGCGTCTGGGATGGACCATTCCATTTCGCTGAGGTATCTATCAAGCAACGATGCGACATCCTTGTCGAGCGCCTTGCGGCGTTTTTCCAGCTCGATCTCTTCCATTGAAGACATAGCAACCCCTACACTGGGTTTGGGTACTGCGATCACGCAGGTTAGAGGAAGAAGCACGAACCAGTGCGGCGTTTTTCGATACTCTTCCCTGTCACAAGTATTCTGCATGGTTGCTGCTCTATGCCGCCTCACCCGTTGGGTAAGCTGCTATGCGCCGGCCGCGCACTGCACCTGCCAATGGGCCGCAACCCCACTCACCTTACCCTCAAAACGGCAGCGGGTAAAGCCTTTAGACTTTCGCTCCCTCTCCGGCATTAGCTGCAACACCATGAAACCTTGTCCGATGACAAACACACCCGCCCGCCAGTTTGGCCACTGGCGACGCCGTGTCAAAGCTGCCGCCGAGCGCGTGGCCGAGGGCCTGCATGATGCCGGTACCTCGCATTAACCTGAGAACAGATACAGCCAGTTGACCCAGGTATAGCCGCGGATGCCGATTTTGCGCAGCACCACCAAGCCACTGCAAGGATTGGTATAGATCGCCGTTCGCGGGCGATGGTGATCTGGCCCGGCAGTCCCGCGCGATCCACAACACAACCACAATCCCTGCAAGCGCGGCCGTACCGAATGTCAGGTCGTCCCAAAAATCAGGTTCGAATCCCAGCACAGGATCTCCACGTACAGTTCGGCCCACAGACCCCAGCCCGGTGTTCGCGTTGTTGAGACGCCCTGAGTGCAGCAGGAAGTACACCGGGTTGACCGCGACAAGAACGCTGAACCAGATGAGTGGCTCATTCGTTCATAGGCACTACGTGCCGACGGCCGCTGGCCGTGAGATATTGACGCCAGGTATAGGGGCAACTATCTGCCAAGATATGCAGTGATCCAAACAAGGTGTATGGCGTGTAGGCGTCTGCTTTTGGCCGGAGGATTAAACGGCCGATGGCAGCAGACCCGCATGGGTTCTGTCAAGCGCGTAAGGCTGCGGGTAACAAGAAGACTCCAGCTTTCCCGCGACGCAAAGGTCGTCTCGCCACGCACTTGACGCCAGTTAATGGCAACAATGGTCCTGGCAAATAGCCAAATGCGCGGGGAAAGGTTCGCTTGTCTCGAAAACACGCTTCGCTACTGAATGTCCGATACGTCGATCTTCCGATACCCTTAGAATAGCCGCTATGCCAAAACCTTTTTCCCGGGCGCGGGACCATTCCATAACGGTACAGGCAATGCCCGTAATGACCACCATCGCCAGGCAGTACCAGTGGCTGAATAGAGGCGCAAAGGCAGTCATCCCGATACCGACGATGGCGAGCAGCACCGGCAGAATCATGATGAAGCTGTCAAGGTCCAAGTAGCGCTTTGAACGGATCATTGGCGAAACCTCTCGATACTTGTTTAGCCCTAGAATTTCCAGTTCATGCTGAGCGCCACGAAGTGAAAGACATCGTCTTGCATCCGGCCCTTGAGATCGCCCTTCAACAGCCCGCCGGTCTGGTTGACGGGTGCGCTGCCGGCGTCCATGTACTCATAGGCGGCACCGAGCGTGATGTCCTTGCGCCAGTAATACTGCAACCCCAGCGCATAGCGGTACTGGCGGTCGAGCGGCAGGACGATAGACCGGTTGGAATTCTGTACGGGAGAGCTATCGTAGGCAAAGCCCGTGGACACGGACCACAGCGGATTGAGCCGGTAGCGTGCTCCGATCGCGGTATGCCACGTGTCCTGGAAGTGGGCGTCCAGCGACGTGCTGCGCGAAAGCGTCGTGTCTGTCGCAGACCTGGTATCGAGCGACACCCCGATCTCGCCGAAACTCGACCAGTTCTGCCAGCCCAGATCCACCATGATCGCAAGATCCGGGGTCAGTTCATGGTAGCCGCTCAGCATTACCTGGCGGGGGAGCGTGAAGTCGAAGGTGCTCTGGGCGTTCCTGAAGGCGGGTGTCTGGAGCACGGCGTTCAACACGGGCCCGGCACCATTGATCGAGGCATGATCCTTGTATTTCAGGTCCACCTGCGAGATATAGGTGAGCCCCACGCGCGTGCCGGTCCAGGGTTCGATTAGCAGACCGGCGTTCCAGCCCACGTCTGTGTCGGTGTCCTTGAATTTCAGACGCCCATCCGGCCCTCCGTCCTGCACGTTGTTGATATTCGTCTGGACATCGAGTTCCCCATAGACCAGCGACACGCCACCGCCGACCGACAGCCAGCCAGTCGTTTACCCGGTAGCCGAGGGCGCCGTTGGCGAAGCTGGTGAGAAAATCCTCCTTCTGGACATAGTAGCGCCCGGCCCAGTCCTTATTGAATTCGACCCCCAGACCCAGGTAAGAGCCGAGCGTGAAACCGAGCTTCAGATCGTGGGACACGCTGTGCACGTAGGACAGGCTGCCCGAGGGGACGAATCCCCCCGCATTGCCGCCGTTCCCGCCGCCGTAGGTGGAACTCTGGGTATCGAATTTGACATCGGCATATATAGGCTGCACCCCCACCATGAGCTGCGAGCCCGTAAGCCGGGTCATTCCCGCGGGGTTGGCGAAGGCCGTGGCGCCATCGGCGGCGCGCGAGGCCATGCCCGCACTGGCCGTGCCTACATCTGGCGTGCCCATCTCATACAACCATAGCCCGGCAGCCTCGGCCGAAATCGCCTGCACCATGAGTGTAAGCGCCGTCAACGCGCTAGCAAACTTCCTGGACATGGATCTATAACCATATCGTTACCGTCTTCTCGCGCCAATCGCCTTCTGAGCTTCGACGCCCAAGACGAAATCCTGACATCGCTGTAGGCCAATCCAGATGGTTTGGGGGCCAGGAAAGCCATCCCCCTTGCGGTTGAGAAAGCCCCCATAA
>JAJDOJ010000222.1 GCA_022340215.1 Gammaproteobacteria bacterium | reverse complement strand
CGACGATGCGCCTGTTGTCGCGTCTTGATGACGAACGATCCCGGCGCGGCGCTGTCCCTGCTTTGCTTGGGCACCGGTCTTGGGCTTCCTGCCCAAGCCGTTCACTGCTTCGCAGCTCACCCGGCGCGATCTGGTATGTCATTTCCCGGCAATCGCCTTATGTCCTAGTGGAAGGGCGATTTCAATCCGCGAGTTCGATCGTCAGCCCGCCGATCGCGGCGGACGCATCGAAGCCCTTGGTTGTCGACCAGACCTTCAGAACGGTCCCTTTCTCGTTCTTGAGGATAGCCTCACCCGCGCCCTTGACGAAGGCCGCGCTGGCACCCGTTGCGTTGTAGCTGCCGGCGACGTCTTCGGGGGTCTTAGCATTGTAGACGTTACCCGTGAGATCGGACTTGGCGATGGTCGCCTGCACGCCCAGGCTCAGCACACGCCCCTTGATGGGGATGCGCTGTCCGTCCATGCGCAATTCGCCCTTGCCCCAGCTCAGACCGAAGATCAGCGCCACTTCCTTGGAAGAGAAGTCGATGTACCCGACAGGCTTGGGCTCCTCCTTCGCGGCGAGGACCGAGGACGTAACCATCGACAGGACGATGGCCATCAGCACAACGGTAAGACTTCTGGTAAAGCGAATCATGGAATGGTTCTCCTTCTGAAGTTTCTAAGCGCAGGTTCGTTAGGGTACGTGGAAACGTCGCATATGCCGTAGATCATTTGAATCCGGATGTCTCCGCCGGGGCTGCCAGTCGCGTCAGGCAATGGCCAGACGACCGGATCCAGGTCGACACACGCTACTGGCTGCCCCTTATAGACGCTTTGTCACCGGGGTGCAAGACGTGATCCGGCTTTCGATCGTACACCGTCGTCAACCACAGGAATAACCGGTCGAGGGCCACGATTTGCAGGAGATCTCGAAGCCACCTATCCCCCGTCAGCCCCGGCGATCTTGATGCTCGCGCCGGAGCGAAGCTCCTTCAGGTAGTCGATCAGGGACCGCTGGACGAGGATCTGCCTGAGTTGGTCCTTGATATCGTCGAAGGCCGGGGGCTCGGGTGTACGGACATCTTCCAGCAGGATCACGTGCCAGCCGAACTGGGTCTGCACGGGTGTCTTGGTATATTCCCCTTTCTTCATGCCGACGATTGCGGTTGCAAACTCCGGGACCATGGTCTGCGGCTGGAACCAGCCCAGGTCACCGCCATTCGGGCCGGAAGGCCCCGTCGACGTCGTCTTGGCCAATTCGGCAAAGTCCGCCCCGCCGTCGAGTTTCACGACCACTTCCTCGGCCGACTGCTCGTCCGCGACCAGGATGTGACGGGCCTTGTATTCCTTGCCCGGGTCCCCGGCAATCTGCCGGTCGTACTCGGCCTTCAGGGCGGCGTCGTCGATGGTCAGGCCGGCGACATGCGCCTTGAGCACTTCACTGGCCAGAAGCTGGGTGCGCAGGCTTTCCAGTTTTGTCTTGAACTCGGGGCTGTCGGAGATGCCCTGCTTGTCGGCCGCCTGCTTCATGAGTTCGACGTTGATCGCCTCCTGCAACAGTGCATTGTCATCGAGCTCCTCGTTGCCCGGTCGTGTACGGAGCGGATCCAGCGTCGCTTCGGTGATGGAAATGCCGTTGACCGTGGCCAGGACGCCGGTGGCTGGCTTAGCACTCGCCGTGGGTTCCTCCTCGGTGGCTGGCTTACCACTCGCCGTGGGTTCCTCCTCGGCGGCCGTGGAACTGTGTTGGGTGCACGCACCGGTCAGCAGCGCCCCAAGGAGCAGTGTGGACAGGGCGCGGATTTGGTATCGGTTCATAATGGTTTCCCTAGGTGCTCGGTTGGTTGGCGTCCTGTGTGGTCACAGCGACCGCCGGTCGGGTGTATAGCGACTTGCCGGGCGAATCACGCCCTGCCGGCGCGAATCAGGGTAGCGCCATGAGGAAAGGTTTGACAATGACGCGCGCGTAGACGCCTGCCTCGATGTATGGGTCCTCATCGGCCCATGCCCTCGCGTCATCCAGCGAGCCGAACTCCGCTACTACCAGGCTGCCGCTGAATCCCGCCGCACCCGGGTCGGACGCGTCGACCGCGGGATGGGGTCCTGCGAGCACCAGGCGACCCGCCCGCTTGAGCGCCTCGAGACGCTCCAGGTGACGGGGTCGCGTCGCCGTTCGAGCTTCCAGGCTGCCCTCCGTGTCTTCGGCGATGATGGCGTAGAGCATGTGTGCGGATCGACGTATCAGCCGGCGCTGGTTTCCTGCCCGGCCACGTGGCGGGCAAGATAAAGGGCCGAGGCGAAAGTGAACACGAAGGTGATGCCGGTCATTCCGAAAAGCCTGAAATTGACCCAGGCGGATTCGCTGTAACCGTAGGCGACATAGAGATTGGCCAGTCCGGCGATCAGGAAAAAGACGACCCAGGCGAAATTGACTCGCCGCCAGATGTCCGCGGGGACGTCGATCGCATGACCGAGCATACGCTGGACCAGCGTCCTTTCGCCGAGATATGCGCTGGCGAGGAAGGCGGCCGCGAAGACCCATTCGAGGATCGTCGGCTTCCACTTGATGAAGGTTGGGTCGCGCAGCGCCAGCGTGGCGCCACCGAACAGCGTAATGAGTATGAGTGACATCAGGTGCATCTTTTGGAAGCTGTGGTGTCGCAGCCAGTAGAGGCCAACCTGCACGAACGAGGCGACGATTGCGGATGCGGTGGCCAGGTAGATTGCCCCGGCGTTGCCGTTCGCCTCGCCCGAACCCGGCAGCACGGCTCCAAGCGTCGCGACGGCGTCCGGGGGCAAGTGCCCGTAGCCCTGGTACACCAGAAAGAAGAGCAGAACCGGAAAGATGTCGAACAGGAGCTTCATTGGGTCGTTGTCGGCAGCCTGACACGAAGGTCGGGTATGTTACCACAAGGGACAGGACACGCTGCTCATCTGAGTCGGGCGAACATCGAATGGGTTGAGATGTCACGCAGGAAGATACGGGGGGTCGGATGGCGTAAGATCGCGCACTCGATCCGTCGCCGGCGTTCCGTTCATGCTGCCGTCACCGCTGAATCACACGGGACTGAGGGGGATCTCCCCGGTCTGGGGCGACATGCCCGTGGTTCTATTCCGGCAGGTACCGATGGTATTGCCGGAGTGCAGGCCTTAGAATCCGCGATTTTTTGCGCGAATGCCAAGCGTTGTGGATCCACAAATGAGCCAGTATTTCGAGATCCACCCGGACAATCCGCAACACCGACTCGTTACCCGGGCCGCGGACATCGTTCGAGGTGGGGGGTTGATTGTCTACCCCTCGGATTCCTGCTACGCGCTGGGTTGCAGTCTGGGTGACAAGCGGTCGATGGAACGGGTGCACCGGTTGCGACACACCGACGAGCGTCATCACTTCACCCTCGTCTGTCGGGACCTGTCGCAGATCTCGATCTACGCGCGCGTGGACAACAGCGCCTACCGCCTGATGAAGGGGCTGACGCCCGGCCCCTACACATTCATCCTGCGTGCGAGCCACGAGGTCCCGCGCCGGTTGCAGACGCCGAAGCGCAAGACCATCGGGCTGCGGGTGCCGGACAACCGCGTTGCACAGAGTCTGCTGGAGGAACTCGGCGAGCCGTTGATGAGCACGACATTGCGACTGCCTGAGGACGACATGCCGATGACGGTTCCCTGGGAGATGCGCGAACGACTCGAGCATCAGGTCGATCTGGTCATCGACGGCGGCTATTGCGGGATCGAGCCGACGACCATCATCGATCTGATGGGTGATGCACCGGAGGTACTGCGGCGCGGCAAGGGACCGGTCGACTGGCGGGAACCGGCGTGAGCGCGCGGCGGCCGTAACCTCGCCAGGGAAGTCTTAGGCGATTTCTGTCAAATGACATACCATCCTGCTTGTCTTTTCGTTCGTCCTCTGTGTTGCGACAACAGTGACATAGTTTGACTATGCGCCTGTTGTCGCGCCTTGATGACGAACGAAAATCCGGCGCGATCTGGTACGCCATTTTCCGGCAATCGCCTTACGGCGAGGATTCGGGCCCCAGGGCCCTGAAAGTCTGGCCTTTGCCGTCCAGCGGCGATTCGATTCCCACGACAGCGCGGGCCATGGCGTATAATCGCCGCGCAATATGAACATACTCCAGACCCTGAGCATCTGGGTGTTACCGGTGCTGTTCGCCGTAACGCTGCACGAAGTGGCGCACGGCTTGACGGCGAGGTACTTCGGTGACCTGACCGCCGAACAGGCAGGCAGACTGAGCCTCAACCCCCTTCGTCACATCGACCCGATCGGCACCGTGCTGGTCCCCGCGGTCCTGCTAGTGGTCGGCGGGTTTGTGTTCGGATGGGCGAAACCGGTCCCGGTCGATCCGCGGCGAATGCGCAATCCGAAACGCGACATGGCCGTGGTGGCCGTAGCCGGCCCCCTCTCCAACCTGGTCATGGCGCTGGGTTGGGCCGTGGTGGCACGCATCGGCCTGGCGCTGCTGGGCGAATGGGAATGGGCCGCGAAGCCCATGATCTACATGGGGCAGGCGGGGATCGTCATCAATCTCATCCTGATGCTTCTCAACCTGTTGCCGCTTCCTCCCCTGGACGGTGGGCGCGTCGTGGCGGGCGTGCTGCCGAACGAACTCTCCCGGCGGTATTCCCTCATCGAACCCTACGGCCTGATCATCCTGCTGGGTCTGCTGTTCCTGGGCATACTCGGCAAACTGCTATCGGGACCGTTCGAGGTGCTGAAGACCGCGATCTTTCAACTTTTCAACCTCCCCTTCTAGGCGAACATGCTCTCAAGCAACCCGTCCCAGAATCAGCGCGTCCTCTCCGGCATGCGTCCCACCGGGCGCCTTCACCTCGGTCACCTGCACGGTGTCCTGCACAACTGGGTCGAACTGCAGCATAGCTACCAATGCCTGTTCTTCGTGGCCGACTGGCATGCGCTGACGACGCACTACGACGAACCTGAGATCATCAAGAAATGTGTCTGGGAGATGGTCGTCGACTGGCTCGCGGCCGGCGTCAATCCCGGCGCCGCCACGCTTTTCATCCAGTCCCGGGTGCCGGAGCATGCGGAACTGCACCTGTTGCTGTCGATGATCACCCCCCTGGGCTGGCTCGAGCGGGTCCCCAGCTACAAGGACCAGCAGGAGAAACTTCGCGAACGCGACCTGGCGACTTACGGGTTTCTCGGCTATCCGCTCTTGCAGTCGGCCGACATCCTCATCTACCGGGCGGGTTACGTGCCGGTGGGCGAAGACCAGGTGGCGCACGTGGAGCTGACCCGTGAAGTCGCGCGGCGCTTCAATCATCTGTACGGACGCGAACCGGGTTTCGAGGAAAAGGCCGAACGTGCCGTCAAGAAGATGGATAAGAAGAACGCCAGGCTGTACCGCGAGTTGCGCCGCAAATTCCAGGAACAGGGCGACGAGCAGTCGCTGGAGGTTGCGCACGCCCTGCTGGAGTCCCAGCAGAACATCTCCCTGGGGGACAGGAATCGGCTGTTCGGTTATCTGGAGGGCACCGGAAGGATCATCCTGCCCGAACCGCAGGCGTTGTTGACCCGGGCCTCGAAGATGCCGGGACTCGACGGTCAGAAGATGTCCAAGTCCTACGGCAACACGATCGCCATTCGAGAGGACCCGAAAAAGGTCGAGAAAAAGCTCCGCACCATGCCGACCGATCCCGCACGGGTGCGACGGTCGGATCCCGGGGATCCACTCAAGTGTCCGGTCTATCAGTTGCACCAGGTGTATTCGGACGATTCGGTACGTGACTGGGTGTGCGAGGGGTGCCGCTCGGCGGGTATCGGCTGCGTGGAATGCAAGCAGCCGGTGATCGACGCGGTCGTCGCCGAGATCCGTGGCATTCGCGAACGGGCCCGCGAGTACGAGGACGACAAGGCCGCTGTGCGCGCCATCATCGCCGACGGCAACGAGGCAGCGCGGGATCTGGCGCGGGATACCCTCGACGACGTCCGCAAGGCGGTCGGTCTGGCATACCGGTGACGGGCGAGGAGCAAACCGCGGCCGTCGAGCCGGCGCCGGGAACGGACACCGGGGGCGATGCGCCGAACGACACGAACAAACCCGTCGAGCCGATCGCACGGGTACGCGGAGAACCGGTCACGCAGTTGCCGAAGGACCTCTATATCCCGCCCGAGGCGCTCGAGGTCTTTCTGGAAACCTTCGAGGGGCCGCTCGACCTGCTGCTATATCTGATCAAGCGCCAGAACCTCGATATTCTGGACATCCCCATCGCGGAGATTACTCGACAGTACATCGAATACGTCGAACTGATGAAGGAGCTGCAGCTCGAACTCGCGGCGGAATACCTGGTCATGGCGGCGATGCTCGCCGAGATCAAGTCGCGCATGCTGTTGCCGAGGCCGGTGGAGGTGGGGCAGGAAGAGGATCCGCGGGCCGAACTGATCCGACGGCTGCAGGAATACGAGCGGTTCAAGAAGGCGGCGGAGGACCTGGAGGCACTTCCCATCATGGGACGTGACGTATTCCAGGCCACGGCGTCGCCACCCGAACTGCACCGCCGGGCGCCCCATCCGCAGGTGGAACTGGTCGAGATCCTCAATGCGTTCCGCGCCGTACTCGAACGCGCGGAGATGTACAACCATCACCATATCCGGCGAGAGGCGCTCTCGGTCCGCGAGCGGATGTCGGGTGTACTGCGACGCGTCGAGGTGGGCGGGTTCGTGGAATTCGCCTCACTGTTCACGCCGCAGGAGGGGCGACACGGTGTCGTGGTCACCCTGCTGGCGATTCTGGAACTGGTCAAGGAGCGGATGATCGAACTGGTTCAGGCGGAGCCCTACACGCCGATCCACGTCAAGGCGCCGAACGCTTCGGGCGAGGTGCTGAAAGGGGAGGAAGCCACGGTTGGATAGCTCACGCATCAAGCAGATCGTCGAGGCCGGTCTCATGGCGGGCGCCCGTCCGCTGGACCTGGAGCGCATCACGGGTCTGTTCGGGGACGACACCGACGCGCCTACCAGGGAGGAAATCGGGGCCGCGATAGAACAGTTGCAGCGCGACTGCTCGGGCAGGGGATACGAGCTCGTGCGCGTGGCGGGCGGCTGGCGTTACCAGGTCAGACAGGAACTCGAGCCCTGGGTCTCCCGCCTGTGGGAGGAGAAGCCGCCGCGGTATTCGCGCGCCCTGCTCGAGACACTGGCGCTGATCGTCTATCGCCAGCCCATCACGCGTGCGGAGATCGAATCGATCCGTGGTGTGGCGGTGAGCAGCCACATCGTGCGTACCCTGCAGGAGCGCGAATGGATCCGGGTGCTGGGACACAAGGATGTGCCTGGTCGGCCCGCACTCTATGGCAGCACGAAACGTTTCCTGGACGATTTCGGCCTGAGATCGCTCGACGACCTCCCTACGCTGGCCGACCCGGTCGATCCCGATCGTCACGATCCGCAGTTTCAGCTCGGGGACCTGGAACAAGCGATGCCGACAGGGGAGGGTGACTCCGCCGATAGCGAGACGGAGGACGGGGAATCGCCGGCCTCTCCGGAGGCGGAGGGCTTGGTGGATGGCGAAGGGGAAACCCTGCGAGGATCGCCGGAGCCGACCCCGCTTCCCGAGATCGGCGCGACGGACCCGCCCCCCTGAAGCGCATGCCTGCGGACAGACGGCCGGCGGCGCCCGATGCCGCCAGCGAACGGGTGCAGAAGGTCCTCGCCGCGGCCGGCATCGGTTCCCGCCGGGAGATCGAAGCCTTGATCGCCGCGGGAGAGGTAAAGGTGAACGGCAAGACCGTCCGCCTCGGGGACCGCGCCGTACCGGGTGACAGGATCAGCGTCCGGGGTCGGCCGGTGCGCAGCCGTGCACCCGACACCCTGCGGGTCATCGTCTACAACAAACCCGAGGACGAGGTCACGACGCGCCGCGACCCGCAGGGGCGGCCGACGGTGTTCTCCAGCCTGCCGCCGCTTGAGACCGGCCGCTGGATCAATGTCGGGCGGCTCGATATCAATTCCAGCGGCCTGCTTCTGTTCACCAACGATGGGGAACTGGCAAACCGGCTCATGCATCCGTCGGCGGGGATCGAGCGCGAGTACGCCGTTCGCGTACTCGGTGCGCTCAGCGCCGGGATGCGCGCGCGTCTGCTCGACGGGGTGAAACTGGACGACGGAACGGCACGTTTCACGGCGATCGGCGAGGCGGGCGGATCCGGGGCCAATCACTGGTATCGCGTGGTGCTCTCCGAAGGGCGGAACCGCGAGGTACGGCGTCTGATGGAGTCCCAGGGCCTGCGGGTCAGCCGCCTGATTCGCGTCCGTTACGGGCCCATCGAGCTCGGCGGTGGGCTCAGGCGTGGACGCTGGCGGGAGCTGGCACCGGTGGAGTTGCAGGCGCTGGCTACGGCGGCCGGATTGCCGGAGCGGGCCCGCAAGACCCGTCCCCGGAGGAAGCCCCGCAAGAAACCCTGGGGCGGGCCGCGTCGCGAGGCCCGGTGAGCCCGAAGGATCCAGATCCCGCGGGGATCTACCGCCGGATGTTCGGTCGCTATGGCCCGCAGCACTGGTGGCCTGCCGATACGCCTTTCGAGGTCATGGTCGGCGCGGTGTTGACGCAGAACACCGCCTGGGGCAACGTGGAGCGAGCGATTACGAACCTCAAGCGTGCCGGCTTGCTCGATGCCTGCGCCATACGGGATTGTCCGCGAGCGGTGCTCGCCCGGCACCTGAAGCCCTCGGGCTATTTCAACGTCAAGGCCCGCCGGCTCGCCGATTTCTGCAACTGGTATCTTTGCCGAGGCGGTTTCGGAGGGCTCGACGAACTGTCGACCGTCGCCCTGCGCGATGCGCTCCTCTCGGTCCGAGGCATCGGTCCCGAGACGGCGGACGACATCCTGCTCTATGCCTTCGGACGACCTGTGTTCGTTATCGACGCCTACACGCGCCGGATATTCTCCCGCCTCGGCATGGTGAGCGGGGACGAACCCTACGAACGTCTGCGGGGCTGGTTCGAGGATGCACTGCCGCCCGACCCGAGAATCTATAACGAATTCCATGCACTGATCGTGCGGCATGGAAAGGATGTCTGCCGAACGCGGCCCGCTTGCGGGGGGTGTGTGCTGAAGTCGATCTGCCCCAGCGTCGCGTCACGTGCGGCGTGACCGACGCCTCCCGGATCGAGGACAGAGGAGGATGAACAAGGCCGGCTATCGCGCTGTGTTCCGGTTCGCGATTCGCCTGCTGCCCGTCCGGTCCGCGCCGCTTGCCGGCAGCCAGCGAGGGGCGCTCGAGGAGGGGATAGTGAATTCGGGGTGCCACGAGTTCTCGCCACGATTCCGGAACGCCTTTCTGGATATCCGTGAGGACCTTGCCGAGGCGACCGCGAGGTGAACAGCCTGCAAACTCAACCTACGAGACGTTTTGAGCGCGCGGAGCGAGTTCGAAGTTCCGCCTGGTGACGCCACGCCCATCGGCGCCGAGCAGGTAGAGATACGGGGCGATGACGTCTTCGGGTTCAGGGATCTCGCCGGGACGGGTAGCGGGGTAGTTCTGCAGATGGAGGCGCGTGCGCACCGGTCCGGTGTCCACCCCGTTGACGCGGATCTCCGGCTCGCTGTCCAGGTATTCCAGTGCCAGTATCCGCATCAGGCCGAGCACGCCCTGTTTCGCCACCCCGTAGGCGCCCCAGAAGGCGCGGGTGCAGTCGTGCGTCGAGAACACGATCGAGGCATCCGGCGCCTTTTCCAGCAACGGCAAGCAGGCGCGCGTCAGCAGGAACGGGGCGTGCAGGTTGACCGCCATGACGCTCGCCCAGCGTTCGGCATCGTAGTGCCTCAGCGGGGTGAGCCCGCTGACCGAGGCGGCGTTGTTGACCAGCCCGTCCAGGCGACCGAAGGTGCCGGAGAGGGTATCGGCCAGTTCGTCGTATTCCCGCGCGGTCGTGCCCTCTAGGTTCATGGGATAGATGGCAGGTTGCGGTCCGCCCGCATCCTCGATCCTGTCGTAGACCGCCTCGAGCGCACGCATCTGGTGGGACAACAGCACCACGGTCGCACCGCAGGCCGCGCAGCGCCGGGCCAGCGCCTCGCCGATCCCGCTGTCCGCTCCCGTAACCAGTATGACGCGCCCGGCAAGCAGATCGTCGGGCGCCGTGTAATTCAGCAGGTCCTGCGCGCTCGGTTTGTCCATCCGGATACGGTTCTCAGCGGGGGGAGTGTGAATTATACGGGGTTCAGGGCCCCTGAGGGCCGACCGATCGATAAGTGTTTGGTTGCGTGGCAACACCGAACCCGGTGCTCCGGGACCGGTTCAAAATCCCGCACTGCCGATGTACCATGACCCGGTGCTCGCAGTGGCCGTTGTGCTGAAACGGACCCGGGTCGAGTCAGCCACACGTTACCCGAATGGCGGCACCGGGATATTCTTCTCCGGCGGCTTGCCGTGTAACGCCTGACGGGGCCGCCGTCATCCCGACACCTGGAGTCGCCGTGCCTGGATTCGAGATCTTTGGTGACGAGGAACGCGCCGAGGTCGGAGAAGTGCTGGAGACCGGTGTCCTGTTCCGCTATGGATTCGATGCCGCCCGCAAGGACCGCTGGAAGGCACGGGAGTTCGAGCGTGAATTTGCCGCGCGACTGGGTGCGGGGCACTGCCACCTGTGTTCCAGCGGTACCTCCGCGCTTGCCATCTCGCTGGCGGCCTGCGGTGTCGGCGCCGGGGACGAGGTCATCGTGCCGCCCTTCACCTTCATCGCGACCGTCGAGGCGGTGCTGCAATGCGGTGCGGTGCCCGTGTTCGCCGAGGTGGACGATACGCTGTGTCTGGATCCCGCCAGTATGGGGGAGAGGATCACGGAGCGGACCCGCGCCGTGATCGTCGTACACATGTGCGGAGCGATGGCGCAGGTCGACGCGATCGCAACCCTGTGCGACGAGCGCGGTGTCACCTTGATCGAAGACACCGCTCAGGCCGTGGGTGCGAGCCTCGGGGGCAGGTCGCTCGGGACCTTCGGGCGCATGGGGTGTTTCTCGTTCGATCCGGTCAAGACGATCACCTGCGGCGAGGGCGGGGCAGTGGTCACCGACGACGAGGGACTCTACGAGCTGTCGCATCGGTATGCCGATCATGGCCACGACCACATCGGTTCGGATCGCGGGGCGGAGGACCACCCGGTGCTCGGCACCAATTACCGGATCAGTGAGTTGCATGCGGCTGTGGGTCTCGCCCAGTTGCGCAAGCTCGACGCGATCATCGCAACGCAGCGGGAAAACAAACGCAGGCTCAAGGAGGCCTTTGCCGTGTCTTCCGAGGTGGGCTTTCGTCGTCTGCCGGACCCGGCCGGGGATTCCGCGACGTTCCTGAGTCTCATGATGCCGGACGAGATACGTGCCCGCGAACTGGCGGTCGCACTGAAGTCCGAGGGCGTCGGTTGCTTCTACTGGTACGACAACAACTGGCACTACGTGCGGCGCTGGGAGCACCTGAAGAAACTGAGAACACCGGGCCGCTCGCCGCTGACGCTGATCGATCCCGTCCCGGACCTTCGCGATATCCGCGTGCCCCGGTCCGATGGCGTGCTGTCGCGCACGATCTCGATGCTGGTACAGCTTTCCTGGGACGAGCGTGAACTCGAGGGGCTCACGCGCAAGATCGCCAGGGTGCTCGGAGGATAGACCGTGGCATTCAAGAACCTGCCGATGATTTCGCACGTGGTCTTCGGCCGTGGCAGTTTCGATCGGCTCGACGACATCCTGGCGCCGCGGCGTGCTTCGTCGGGGCCAGGCATGGTGTTTCTCGTCGACGACGTGTTCCGGGACCACGAGCTGGCAGGACGGGTCCCGCTGCGCGAGGGGGACCGGCTCCTGTGGGTCAACGTAGACGACGAGCCCAAGACGGTCTACGTGGACTCGCTGACCGAACAGGCGCGCGAGGCCGTCGGGGGCGAGCCCCGTGGGGTCATCGGTCTGGGCGGCGGTAGCGCCATGGATCTGGCCAAGGCCGTCGCGCTCATGCTGACCAACCCGGGTTCCTCGTCCGACTACCAGGGCTGGGACCTGATCCAAAATCCGGCGGCCTACAAGGTCGGTGTCCCGACCCTGTCCGGGACCGGCGCCGAGGTGTCTCGCACGACGGTACTGACCGGCCCGGTGCGAAAGCTCGGCATGAATTCGGACCACACGGTGTTCGACCAGATCGTGCTCGATCCGGATCTGATCCGCGATGTCCCCAACCCTCAGCGCTTCTATACCGGGATGGACTGCTACATCCACTGCATCGAGTCCCTTGAGGGGACTTATCTGAACGCGTTCAGCCGCGCGTACGGTGAGAAGTCGTTGGAACTGTGCCGCGAGGTGTTTCTCGGCGAGCACACCCCAGAGTTGGACGACAAGTTGATGATCGCCTCCTATTTCGGCGGGATGAGTATCGGTTACTCACAGGTCGGGGTGTGTCACGCACTTTCCTATGGCCTGTCATACGTCCTCGATCTGCACCACGGAGAGGGGAACTGTGTGGCCTTCGATCAGCTCGAGGAGTTCTACCCGGAGGGTGTCGAGGAATTCCGGCGCATGATGAACAAGGGCGGGATCGAACTGCGGCGTGGTCTCACCGCCGAGCTCGATCAGGCCGGAATGGACAAGATGATCGACGTCGCCCTGAGCCTCGATCCGCTGTGGGAGAACGCGCTCGGCAAGGCCTGGCGTGAAAAGATGCCGCGCGAACGCGTACAGGCGCTCTACGAGAGGATGTGATGGACCGGCGCCGGTAGCAGGTTTCTCCTGCCTTTCAGGCCTCGCTGCGGAGAAAGTGTCGTCCCTCCGAGATCTGAAAGGCGATCACCGCCGGGATGCCGAGCAACAACTGACGAACACGCTTGACCAGCGACAGGGTCAGACCCACCTCGGGCGGTATACCGAGGATCGCGACCAGCAACATGTATCCCCCCTCCTGAACACCAAGCGCACCGGGGATGGTGAAGGCCATGTTCTTGATCGCCTGGCCGAGACTCTCCAGCATCAGGGCCTCGACCAGCGTCACGGGATGTCCGAGGAAGTACAGTGCGAGCCACACCTCGCCGACGCCGGCCACCCAGGCCAGGAAACGCCATGTGGCGGCCACGGCCAGGTCGGGCCCCCTGGTGTACAGCTCGCGAATCGCCGCATCGAGACGTGCGGCGCCACCGAAGGTCGCCATCCATCGGTTCCCCCCACCCGACAGGTTGGAGATCCAGCGCACGAACACCTCGAACATGCCCTTCAGCTGTACGACGATAAAGGCCATCACGACCAGCGCCCCGAGTCCGAGCGCCGCCAGCGATGCGTACAGCACGGCGTCTGCTTCCGTGACGACCAGCAGCACCGCCACGCCGAGCATCGTGAACAGGAGTTGGGACACCAGCGCGAGGGTGACGTCCAGTACGATGCTCGCCCCGGCAACCGCACCCGGAATGCCGTCGCGCATCAGCATCCAGGCGCTGGCGAGATCGCCGCCGACCTGGGCTACAGGCAGCAAACGGTTGATCCCGTCGCGGATCCACCGGATCTGTAGCAACCGCAGCGTCGAGGGCCTTCGTTCCACAGGAAACAGCGGTCTCCAGCCGATCGCGTCGAGCCACATGGGAAACAGGTAGTATGCGGTGACGACGAGCAGTCCCCATCCAGCCGATACCAGAGCCGCCGCCACGCTGCCGAATCCCTGCCAGGCGATGAGAGCAAGGGCCAGTGTGAGTCCCAGCATGGCGGCAATGAACGCGGAGAGTTTCATGCGGGATCCGGATCTCTGGCTGTCGGTTGCCTGGTAGGTTCACGGGCGGACGGTGTCCGGCGGTCACTCGGGGCGTCGCCGCCGCACACGATAGCTGGATTACAGACCAAAACACGGCCTGGCGCCAGGGAATCAGAGTTGCCGATTCACGGCGAAGCCCGGCCTCCCGCCGAAATCGTTTCATCGGACCCCGGCATTGCAGCGTTCCAACAAACCGGTGACCCGGGCGGTGTAAATAGGGTAATTTTGTACCGCTATCCTCAATGCCACTCAGGTATCTTATTTTCAATATACCCGTCGCGGACAGGTTTTCACGAAGCGCGTTCATGGGGTCAGGTCTTGTCCTGTGCTGCCATTATTTACATATGACATCGGGACCGGTTGAATGACGTATCAGGAACCGATCTCCCGCAACGCCGCGCTGCTCAGGAACGCGGAACGGGTCATGCCCCGCGCCCTGGCGGCGGCATCGATGCGCGCCAACAGGCCGGCGGGAATCGTGACATTGATGCGCTTGGCCGGGCCCTCGATAGCGGACAGATCGACATCGACCAGGCCGGCAATGAACCCTGCATATTCCGGGTCGTCGCGCAGCTTGGCCAGGGAGGTTGGCTCCGGGATCGTCTCCGCATCCTCGAGATGCAGGAGAATCGCCTCGCGCGCGTTCGCCAGTACATCGGCCTCATCGTCGGCCGCAGAAAAGCAGCCCGGCAAATCGGGAACGATGATTCCCCAGGCCGTTTCGTCGGTCCCGGGCTCGATCAGAATCGGATATTGCACTTTCATCCCTTCACTCCAGTCCCGCCTGCTTGCGGATCGCCTTGACCAGTCCGCGCCCAAGGCCCTTTTTCGGGTGCGGCACCGTGACCACGTGGGAATGATCAGGATGAGCGAACTGACGATGACTGCCCTTGACTCGTTTCAGCTTCCAACCCGCCGTATTCAGTTCCTTGATCGGCTCCCTGCTGTTCATAGTGTGTTTTATACACACTCCTGTTCATTTTACAAGCCAGGAGGCTTCGCGC
This sequence comes from Gammaproteobacteria bacterium, assembly GCA_022340215.1. Taxonomy (NCBI): domain Bacteria; kingdom Pseudomonadati; phylum Pseudomonadota; class Gammaproteobacteria; species Gammaproteobacteria bacterium. Next base: position 36,868 of record JAJDOJ010000222.1, on the reverse strand, counting down.
TCGGAGAATCAGGAGTGGATTCAGATCTGGACGATCCCGGTTTTCTTCAACCTCCCGGAAATCGCGCTTCCACGTCGCACACCGGGTTCGTCCTTTCCTCTCATCAGGAGAAGTATCGATGTCCATGGCAATCTGCACGAACGGACGCCCCTTGAACTTTCGCAACCAGCGCGGCGCATCGCTTAAAGCTTTGCGCTGCCATCAGTGTGGCTCGCCGCTGCGCCAGTGTCTCGATGTGGCGGTCGCCGAGGGACCATTCTATCGTCTCCCCTGGCGGGGGTTAATATCCAGGCACTCAAAGGGCGGGCGGGGCAGCGGTCCGCCCGCGCTGCCGACACCGTTCTCGAGCGAGAATGAGCATTCGAGCACGTTATTAACGCCGCCAGGGAGTGCAGGACGGGCTTTTGCGACACCCTCTGCCAGGGGGAGGGATTAACCGATCATGTACTCGCGCCCGTCACGATTGTCACCTAAGCTGATATACCCGTCACGGACAGGTTTTCACGAGAAAGAGTCTATGTCATATTCGTTTCGTGGCAAGACGCGATGACGCGCAATAGCCGCTCTATTGCAAGGAATCGCAACGCCGCCACGGGACGAAGAGGGCGTGCGTGCCGGGAAAAACCTGTCCGTGACGGGTATATAAGGCGATTTATGTTAAATGACATACCATCCTGCTTGTCTTTGTCGTCCGTTCTCTGTGCTGCGACAACCGTTACATGGTTCGACGATGCGCCTGTTGTCGCGTCTTGATGACGAGCGATCCCGGCGCGGCGCTGTCCCTGCTTTGCTTGGGCACCGGTCTTGGGCTTCCTGCCCAAGCCGTTAACTGCTTCGCAGTTCACCCGGCGCGATCCGGTATGTCATTTTCCGGCAATCGCCTAAACACTCCGTGCTCGATCAATCGGGGCGGTGGGGGATCATGTGACCAGCATCCGGATTACCGAACTCGAACCACACGAAGACGGCCGTGGTGAATCGCTGCGTGTCCCGGTCGAGTGCCTCGCCGGCTTCGGGGCCGTCCGGGAGATGCACGCCGTCACCATCGTTCCGGGCGCGGTCCGTGGGAACCACGCCCACCCGCAACGCGCGGAGATAATGGTGGTCCGCCCGGCGGGTCCCTGGACGCTGGCATGGCGGAGTCCGCCGGCGCCCGATGTCTCCAGGCGCCGGTTCGACGGGACCCGGGTCCTGGTGCTGAATGTCGATGCGGGGATATTCCATGCCCTGCGCAACGACGCGCAGGAGCCGATGTCCATCGTGTCTTTTTCCGATGGTGCGCTAGCAAAGGGCGATACGGTGTGGGAGACGCTCCTCGATTGACCGTTCGGCTGCCGGTGTTTTCGTTCTCGGGAGCCGTGGATACGCCTGGCGAGCGTGACGAAAGCTAGCGATTGCCCCCCCGGAAGTGACGCCTTTTGCTGCGGGTCCGCAAAGATTCGATTTTCTTCCGGCGAATGGAGCCGTGCCCATCGATGAAAGACGGGATGATCGAGGTAGCCCTTCTCCGAGCCTGTTTCCGGTCCTTGCCATAGAAAGGCAAGGCGGGGGGTAAGGTGGGCCTGTTCCCGTTCGGCGAATTCCTTGACGGTCGTTTTCCGGCAATCGCCTTAATCGATGTATCGCCTGGAAAGCGCCCCGTAGGCGTCGATGCGTCGGTCGCGGAAAAACGGCCAGCCCTCGCGCTGCTCGCGGATTCGTCGGCGGTCCAGGGGTACCATGAGTACGGCCTCCTCATCTGCCGACGCGCGGGCGAGGACCCGGCCGTCGGGGCCGACAGCAAGGCTCTGGCCCCAGAACCGGATGCCGCCATCGCCCTTGGGATCAAGTTCGAAGCCGGTCCGGTTCACCGCGACCACGAAACAGCCGTTGGCGATGGCGTGGGCGCGCTGGATGGTTTCCCACGCCTCTAACTGGACCTTGCCGAACGCGTCCTGTTCCTCGGGGTGCCAGCCGATCGCCGTCGGGTAGAACAGGATCTCAGCCCCGGTCATCGCCGTGAGACGCGCCGCTTCCGGAAACCACTGGTCCCAGCAGATCAGGACCCCGAGCCGCCCCGCGGCGGTGGGGAAGGACCGGAATCCCAGGTCGCCGGGGGTGAAATAAAACTTCTCGTAGTAGCGTGGATCGTCAGGGACATGCATCTTCCGGTACCGGCCGACGACGCCCCGCGCCCCGTCGATCACGGCCGCGGTGTTGTGGTAAAGACCAGCGGCTCGCCGTTCGAACAGGCTCGCGACGATTACCACGTCGAGTTCGGCAGCGACCCTAGCCAGCACGTCTGTCGTAGGGCCTGGTACTGCCTCGGCGAGGTCGAAGTTCGCCACGTCCTCGGACTGGCAGAAGTAGCGGGAACGGAACAGCTCCGGCAGGCAGACGACCTGCGCTCGCTGGTCCGCGGCTTTGCGGATCGCCTCGACCGCGCGTGCGAGGTTGGCTTCGGGATCTTCCGAGATGCGCAGTTGCGCGAGGCCGATGCGTACGACATCGGGATTGCGGTCAGACATCGCCGCATTGCTCGATTCTGCAGTACGTGGTGTCGGCGAACAGCTTGCCGTAGTTGTTGAGAATCCTCATCCCCTCGCTCGGCCGGAGCTCTCCCGCGTCGATCTTTCGCCGCACCAGTTCGCTCATGCGCCGGTTGAGATCACTGGGAAAGTACTGAACCTGAGCCAGCATCTCGCTCACGGTCATGCCGGGAATCGCCTTCTCGATCCAGAAGTTGCCGGGTTCCCCTTCGTCGGCGTAGACGTGCACCTCGGGGAGTCGCCCGAACAGGTTGTGGGCGTCGCCGAGGATGTCCTGGTAGGCCCCGACCAGGAAGATGCCGAGCAGGTACGCCTCGCCTTTACGCAATTCGTGCAGCGGCAGGTGTCCGCCGGCAGCCTGCGGGCAGACATAATCTCGGATCCTGCCGTCCGAGTCGCAGGTCAGGTCCACGACGACCGCCCGTCGGGTGGGTTGCTCCGCCAACCGGGTCAGGGGCATGACCGGGAATCGCTGGCCGATGGCCCAGTGGTCCAGCACGGACTGGAAAATCGAGAAATCGCAGAGGTAGGTGTCGGTCAACTGCTGTTCCAGCGCCTGCTGTTCGGCGGGTGGCGGGTCCGGCGCGATCTGTTCCAGTCCGTGCAGCACCTCGTGGCAGGCGGTCCAGTAGGCGGTCTCGACACGGGCGAGCGTGTCGATATCGAGGTGTCCCAGCCGGAAGAGCGAGATGGCATCGTTGCGCGATTCCTGAATGTCATGGTAGGCCTCCACCAGCCGCGTGGCGTCCGCCCCGGCATTTGGAATCTCATTGAGCATCCGAACGAGCCGCTGCAGGATCCGATGTTCCCGCGTCGCCTGTGCGCGGGGCTCGATTTCAGTCGGTGCCTGGCGGTCCTGCCGGCGGCTGTCGAGGACGGGCACGATCAGGACGGAATGGTGCGCGGTGATGGCTCGCCCGCTCTCCGAGACGATGACCGGCGGCGCAACCGCGCGCTCCTGACAGATCGCCATGACCTCGGTCACCACGACATTGGCGTACTCCTGGAGGCTGTAGTTGATGGCCGAATGAGGGTCTTCCCGTGACGCACCATAATCGACGCCCAATCCCCCGCCCACATCGATTGTCGGGACCGCGATGCCACGCTGCCGCAGGTCCGCGTAGATCTGTGTGAGTTCCTGGATCGCTTCCTTCAGGACATGGATCTCGGTAATCTGACTGCCCAGGTGGAAGTGCAGCAGTTCGATCGCATCGTGTGCGCCGCGGTTCTCGAGAACGCGTACGAGACGTACAAGTTCCGGCACCGTCAGTCCGAACTTCGAACGCTCGCCACCGGACTCGAACCAGCGCCCCGAACCGGCCGTGGATAGCCTGATCCGCACGGCGAACCGCGCCGCGCGGCCCATACGGTCCGCGAGCGCCATGAACGCCTCGAACTCCGAGTATCTCTCCACCACCGGCAGGACCTGCTGGCCCAGTGCCTGGGCCGACAGCATCGACCGCAACATGACCTCGTCCTTGACGCCCGTGCAGAGCAGCAACCTGTCATCGCTCGCGTAGGGGAGCGTAGCGGCCAGTTCCGCCTTGGAACCGCATTCCAGACCGAGCCCGTACGCACCTCCCGCGTCGAGTACCTCGTCAACCACCTCGTGGAGCTGGTTGACCTTGATCGGGTAGACGGGCCGGTAGCGGTTGCCGTAACCGGTCTGTTCGATGGCGTTGGCAAAGGCCCTGGCTAGCCGCCGCACACGGCTGCGAAGCACGTCCTGGAAACGAATCAGCATTGGCGGGGCCACATCGTACTCGCGAGCACGCTCGACCACCTCAAGGATATCGATTTCCAATGGCAGGCTCGGCCGGGGCCGGACCACGGCGTGTCCCCGACCGGAGACACCGTAGAACCCGTCGGCCCAGGAGGCCATTGCGTAGAGTTCCTCGGAATCCCCCGGCGACCAGAGAGGTGGCGACTCGGGTGCCAAACGGTCCGGTCGGGCGCTCATCGTGGTCACTGCCCCAGCACGTGCGCGAAGATCAACGGCGCGACGATGGTCGCGTCAGATTCGATGATGAACCTTGGCGTGTCGGCAGAGAGCTTGCCCCAGGTGATCTTCTCGTTGGGCACCGCACCGGAATAGGAGCCGTAGCTCGTGGTCGAATCGCTGATCTGGCAGAAATAGCCCCAACGCGGGGTGTTCTCGAGCTGGAGGTCCTGCTCCAGCATCGGCACGACACAGATCGGAAAGTCCCCCGCGATACCGCCGCCGATCTGGAAGAACCCGACCGGAGCGCTGGCCGACGTATCGCGGTACCAGTCGGCCAGGCTCATCATGGTCTCGATCCCCGTTCGCACCGTGTGCACATTCCTCACCTCGCTCCGGATAACGAGCGCGGCGAAGCTGTTGCCCAGCGTGGAATCCTCCCAGCCGGGCACAAAGACGGGCAGGTTCCGTTCGCAGGCGGCGACCAGCCATGAGTCCGCCGGATCGATCTGGTAAACGGGTTCGAGCTCTCCGGACCGGATCAGCTCGTAGAGGAACTCGTGCGGGAAGGCCCGTTCTCCGGCGGAGTCGGCCGACCGCCAGCGCGCGCTGACGGCATCTTCGATGCGACGAAATGCCTCCTCCTCAGGGATGCAGGTATCGGTGACACGGTTGAGCTTTCTCGCCAGCAGGTCTTCCTCGTCGGCTGCGGAAAGCTCCCGGTAGTGTGGAACGTGTACATAGTGATCGTGGGCAACGAGGTTGAAGAGATCCTCTTCGAGATTCGCACCGGTCGCGGTAATGGCGTGAACCTTGTCCCGGCGGATCATCTCGGCCAGCGATAGACCCAGCTCCGCCGTGCTCATGGCCCCGGCCAGGGTCACCATCATCCTGCCGCCGCGGTCCAGGTGTTTTGCCCAGCCTTCGGCGGCACCAACCAGCATGGCGGCGTTAAAGTGCCGGTAGTGGTGGTTGATGAATCCGCGGACCGTTCCCATGGCGTACCTGCTATTTCCGTGGTTCGATGGTGGACTGCGCTGAACTGCGCTTGTCCACCCTACCGAACTTCCATTTGCAGGTCGTGGACAAGGGTAGGGTGGACAAGTGAAGCGCAGTCCACCCCCGCAGACCCCGGGGAAGAATGGATGGCCTGCGCGTGGATTCTCCACACTAATGAGCACGCGGTTATTGAGTTATCCTTCCCTGTCCTTGCCCACAGGCGAATCATAACCCAATGTTGACCGCTTCGACTCAGCCTTGATGCGCCGGGATCTGTTGCGTCAGGCAGTGGAAGGTGCCGAGACCGGCGACGAGCGCGCGGGCGTCGATCGGCACGATGCGCCGCGACGGGAAGCAGCGGGCGAGGATCTCTGCGGCGAACGGATCGCTGCTGTCGTCGAAGGCGGGCATGAGCACGACACCGTTGCCGATATAGAAGTTGGCATAGCTCGCCGGCAGGCGTTCGCCGTTCCTTAGCTGCGGGGGCGGCATGGGAATCTCGACGATGCGCAGGCGTTTCCGACCGGGCAGACGGGCTGCGCGGAGCCGTTCGAGATTGTCCTGCAGCGGGGCGTGGTTTACGTCGAGCGGGTCGGGTTCGACGACGGTCACGACGGTGTCCTCGGCGACGAAGCGCGTGAGATCGTCGATGTGACCGTCCGTGTCGTCGCCGGCGATCCCTTCGCCGAGCCAGATCACCTGTCGCACACCAAGGTAGTGCCGAAGCGCTTGTTCGATCTCTCCGCGTAAAAGCGACGGGTTACGGTTGGGGTTCAGCAGACATTGCTCGGTCGTCAGACACACTCCGTCGCCGTTGACCTCGACCGAACCCCCTTCGAGCACCAGTTCGATGCGTTCGCAGGGAACTCCCAGCACCTTCGACATTTGTTCGGCCGCGGCATCATCGAGATCCCATGGAGGATACTTGCCGCCCCAGGCGTTGAAGCGGAAATCGAGCGCTTCCAGCCGACCTTGACGGATGACGAAGATCGCCCCGTGATCACGGCACCAGGCGTCGTTGGTCGGGATAACGTGGAACCGTAAGCGCTTGTTCGGGATTCGTCCGATGAATCGTGCCGCCACCGAGGCGCGGTGGGCTTCGTCGAACACGTTGATGCGGACGGTCTCGGCGGTCGCAAGCGCGACCACCGCCTCGGTCACGGCACGCTCGGCCGCTTCGAGACAATCCGGCCAGGTTGCCGCATTGTGCGGCCAAGAGAACCAGGTGCCCTGGTGCGTGGCCCACTCGGGCGGCAGGAAATATCGATCTGAATCAGGTCTCATCTCTGCTAACGGAATGGCCTCCTTTCTGTTGTCTGCTCGCCAACGACTTCTCCCGGTGATGTTGGTTGGCTGGGTGGGTTTGAGAGAGGCAATAACTCCGAGAAACTGGAGATATCGTAAAAAATATCTTCTTAATCAATGACTTAATATAATAAATTCATTGTTGGCACGGATCTGGCCTATAACCGGGCGAAGCATCGAGATACCCCATATCAATCCAGACGATCCCCGTGAAGGAGGGCACATGAAAAACATTCGCGAACGCCTGCTCTTGATGGCCGTCGGCGCAGTCCTGATGTTGCAGGCCTTTCCCGCGGCAGCGCAAGTTATCATCAACGGGCAGGTGGTCGAGGGGCTGCAGCTTCAGGCGCTGCAACTGGCGCTCGGCGAGGTGATTCCTGCCGGCAACTACTGGCTGGATGCCAGCGGCAACTGGGGCTTCGCCGGTAACTCGACCGTGCAGGGCAACCTGTATCAGGACGACGGATCCTCTGCCTCGACAGGCGGCGGCAAGTCCCATTCCTCGTCCTACAGCCAGGGTGGGGCCGGCGGTTACGGTTCCTACGCCAGCGACGGCGACTGTTCCATTATCTCCATCGAGGGCATGAGCATGACCTCGGGTAACTGCTGATCCGCCCCTTACCCGACGGAGGGTGTCGCAAAAGCCTGTCCTGCGCTCCCTGGCGGCGTTAAGAACGTGCTCGATTGCTCATTTACTGTGTGTAAACTGCGCTTCTGCGCGCGTTCCTGCCTTGCTAAGACCCGCCAGGGCGAGGAAGAAGCCGAACCAGGCCAGCGGCGCCATACGCTCCCCGGCGCGCAGTCCGGCGACGAACATCGTCAGTTGAACCGAGGCGAACAGGATCAGGGTACCCGTCGACGCGGTCAGTGAGAGGTAGGCAAGCGAGAAACAGATGGCATAAAGGAATAATGTGACGACGCCCAGCGGTTCGCCGCGGGTGGAGGGGCCGCCGTGACGTACCGCCATCACCAGCCATAGCATCAATGCCCCGGAAACCGGACGTACCGCAGTAACGCCTGCCGCGTCGATAGTCCCTGATTCCAGGGCCATGCGGCAGAGGACGGAGTTGGCGGCGAAGGCCATCATCGCCACGGCCGTCAGTCCGGCGATCCTCGCCTTGGAAGTCATGCGTCTTCGCGGGACTCGTCGAATCGCGTCGGGAGCGCAGGCAAAGCCTGTTCGCACATGCCGTTTGAACTGGACGCGATCACCGCCTGGAGGTCCCCGACCGCTTCGTGACTACGGATCGAATCTGCCTGCCTTCGCTGGAATTCCGAGTGCCCGTTTAAGGGCTTCCCTAATCGTCGCTCTGCTTCGGCGACAGGGTGGCCTTCTCTACGGGTTCGAGTTCCTCGATGTCCTTGTTCGGCTGGATCCCCAGCTCCGTAAACCGGCGCGCGCCAGGCAGGACCTGGCGTTCCAGGGAACCGAGCGCGCGGTTGTAGTTCTCCACGCTGCTGCCGAGAGTGCGGCCGAGCCGGCCCATGTGCTCGACGAAGGTAGCGATCCGGCGATAGAGGTCCTCGCCGAGGTCTCGGATGATCTCGGCGTTTCGCGTCAACACGAGCTGTCGCCAGCCAAAGGCGACCGCCCGAAGCAGGGCGACCAGGCTGGTCGGTGTGGCGAGAACGACCTTGCTGGCGAGGGAGTCCTCCAGGAGCCCCGGGTCCAGCTCCAGGGCGGCGGCGAGGAACTGGTCACCGGGCACGAACAGTACTACGAAGTCCGGCGAGTTGCGAAACTGCGTCCAGTAGGCCTTGCTGGCCAGTTCCCGCACGCGCTCGCGCAATTTCCGCGCGTGTCGTTTAAGCGCCTTTGCCCGCTGCTCGTCGTCCGTGGCCTCCATCGCCTCGAGGTAGCCGTCGAGGGGGGTCTTGGCGTCGACCACGATCTCGCGTTTGTCCGGCATTCGCACGACCATGTCCGGGCGCAGCGTCCCTTCGTCGCTCCGCACGCTTTCCTGCTCGGTGAAATCGCAGTGCTCGACCATCCCGGACAGTTCGGCAAGCCGCTTGAGGGTCATTTCACCCCAGCGGCCACGTACCTCGGGGCGACTCAGGGCCTTGACCAGGTTGCGCGTCTCGTTCTGCAGGCCGCGATGCGACTCGGCCACCAGGCGCAGGTGCTGGTTGAGGGCCCCGTGGGCCTCCTTTCGCTCCTTCTCGATCTCGTGGATCTGGTCACGGGTCTTCTCCAGCGCCTCGCTGATGGGCGTGACAAGCGCGCTGACGGCCTTTTCCTTCTCGTCCAGCCCCGCCTGCGCCCTGATGTGGAACTGCTGGAGGTTCTGCTGTGCGAGTTCCAGGAAGGTCTCGCTGTTCTCGTGCAGTGCCCGGCGCGACAGCGAGGCGAAGGTCGCCATCATGTGCTTGCGGGCCTCCTCCATGGCGGCCACCTTCTCGCGGTGACGCTGCCGCTCGATCTCAAGGCGTGCGGTCAGATGGACGATCTCGGACTCCGTGCCCGCGCGCTGTCGGTCCAGGCGGTCGCGGTAGTACAGCGCGCTGATTCCGGCGCCGAGGAAGAACAGGCCGGCGGCCACGACGAACATCTCCCAGGGGATGGCCGTGGCGTCGACGGTCATCCCCCGCTCGATCGGGCCCGGTCCGGCGCCGGGAGCCACGCCCGGATCTCCCGGATTTCGTCGATGATGCCGTCCGCGCCCCAGCCCGCGGGGTCGAGGCCCTCGTGAATATAGCCGTAGCGCGCGACCAGGGTGGTCATGCCCGCTGCGTTGCCCGCCTGGATGTCGCGCGGATCGTCACCCACGTAGATGCAGTGCTGCGGTAACGCACCAGCCAGATCGCTGGCGTGCAGCAGCGGCGCGGGGTGGGGCTTGCGATCGACAGTCGTGTCGCCGCTGACGATGCAGGCCGCCCGACCGTCCAGTCCCAGCGTGGCCACCAGTGGGTCGGTCAGCCAGGCTGGTTTGTTGGTGACGATGCCCCATCCGAGTCCGGTGGATTCCATGTAAGCGAGCGTTTCCGCCATCCCCGGAAACAGACGCGTGTCGACACACAGGCCGGACTGGTAGAGATCCAGGAATCGCTGGCGCAGATCGGCGAAGCGTACTTCCTCGAGTGTCTCCCCGAAGGCCAGGTGGACCAGGGCGGAGCTGCCGCGCGATACGCTGGCGCGGATCTGTTCGTAGCGGAGCGGTTCCAGACCTTCCTCGAGGCGCAATGCGTTCAGGGCCCGGGCAAGATCCGGCGCGGTGTCCGCCAGCGTACCGTCGAGGTCCAGAAAGACAGTCGATATTCGCTTGTCCGCACGCAAGTTTCAGGGCGCCTTCTGCAGGCGCATGATGTAGTTCACGTCGACGTCGCGTCCGAGTTTGTAGACACGCGTGAGTGGATTGTAGGTCATGCCGACGATGTCGCGGGTCTGCAGACCCGAGCGCCGCGTCCATTGTTCCAGCTCGGAGGGCCGGATGAATCGCGCGTACTCGTGCGTACCGCGCGGCAGCAGATGGAGCAGGTACTCGGCGCCGACGATGGCGAACAGAAAGGACTTCGGGTTGCGGTTGATCGTGGAGAAACACACCGTGCCGCCCGGTCGAACGAGCTCGGCGCATGCCGCGACCACCGAGGACGGGTCGGGGACGTGTTCCAGCATCTCCATACAGGTGACCGCGTCGTAGGACGCCGGTCGCTCGTCGGCCAGCGCCTCGACCGAGATCCGCCGGTATTCCACCTCCAGGCCGGATTCCAGCAGGTGCAGCCTTGCCACCGACAGGGGCGCCTCGCCCAGATCGATGCCCGTGACGCGTGCGCCGCGCAGCGCCATGCCTTCGGAGAGCAGTCCGCCACCGCAACCGACGTCCAGGACCTGCTTGCCGGGCAGGGCGATGTGGCGATCCACGTAGTCGAGCCTCAGGGGGTTGATCTCGTGCAGGGGCTTGAACTCGCTCTCGGGGTCCCACCATCGGTGGGCGAGTTCCTCGAACTTGCGAATCTCGACCGGATCGACGTTGTGTTCTGCGTGCGAATGCGTCATGATAAAAAGTTCGGTCAGGTTTCCCGGATACGGCCGGCCCACCGGGCCGCCTTGTCCTTGACCTCGTCTTCGTCCAGATGGACGAGACAGCGGTCCTTCAGCACGTGCCTCCCGGCGACCCAGACGTCGCTGACCCGCTCCCGGCCGGTGGCGTACACGAGCTGTGAGATCACATCGTAACAGGGCTGGGTCTCTACCGTATCGAACGAGACGGCGGTGATGTCCGCGGCCTTGCCCGGTTGCAGGGAACCGGTCTCCGCGGAAAGCCCGAGCGCGATGGCCCCGTTCAGGGTCGCCATACGGAGAACCCATTCGGCAGGAGCGGCGGTGGCGTCGTTGGCCACCCCCTTGGCGAGCAGCGCAGCGGTGCGCATCTCACCGAACATATCGAGGTCGTTGTTGCTGGCGGCGCCGTCGGTCCCGAGACAGACGTTGACGCCGGCCTCGGCCAGCGCCTGGACCGGACAGAACCCGCTGGCCAGCTTGAGATTGGATTCGGGGCAGTGCGCGACGTGGGCGCCGGCCTGCGCCAGACGCGCGATCTCGGCGTCCTCGAGCTGTGTTAGGTGGACGCCGATCAGCGAAGGGGATACGAGCCCCAGGTCGTCGAGGCGTTCGAGCGGTCGCCTGCCGGTCTTCTCGACGGCCTGGGCGACTTCGTCCGCGGTCTCCTGTACGTGTATGTGGATCGGGATCTCGAGTTCGTCGGCCAGGGTCCGGACGCGGGTCAGGGCGGGGTCAGAAACCGTGTAGGGCGCGTGCGGTGCCATCGCATGGGAGATCAGCGGTTCGCCCTTGAATTCGTCGTACACCGACAGGCCCTTGGCGAGGTATTCGTCTGCGTCGTTCGCATAGCGGCTGGGGAAATCCAGGACGATCAGGCCCACGCTGGCGCGGATCCCGCAGGCAATGGCGGTGTTTGCCGTGACCCCGGCATGGAAGTACATGTCGTTGAAACAGGTGGTGCCCCCGCGCAGCATTTCGGCTGCGGCCAGGGACACGCCGTCGCGCACGAACTCCTCGCTGACCCAGCGGTCCTCCACCGGCCAGATATGCCCCTTTAGCCAGGCCATCAGCGGCAGGTCGTCGGCGATGCCCCGCATCAGCGTCATGGCCGCGTGGGTGTGGGCGTTGACCAGCCCGGGGATCAGGACATGGTCGTGGAGATCGACCGAGTTGAGGGGGTCGAATCGCGACCTTGCTTCCTCTGAAGGCAGGACCTCCAGAATCCGCCCGCCGCTGACCGCGACGGCATGGTCCTCCAGCACTGAGCCGTGGGGTTCCACCGGCACGACCCAGCGTGCTGCGATCAGGGTGTCCACTTTCTGCATGGCGGGCAACCATACCGGTTCGTGAGCCTCGCAAGCAAGCGCCTGCGACGCGATACCAGCGTGGTTTCCGGGCCGTGCGGTCAGGGGCTAGAATGTCCTGCCATGAAACGCAGAGAAGACGATACGGTCCGCGCAGTCACCTGGACCGGTGGGCACCTCAGGCTCCTCGACCAGCGGCGCCTGCCCGATGCGATCGAGACCATCGACTGTCACGAGCTGACGGACACCGCGCAGGCCATCCGCGACATGGTGGTGCGGGGGGCGCCGGCGATCGGAATCACCGCCGCCTACGGTGTCGTGCTGGCGGCCCGCGCACGTTACGCGCAGTCACCGTCTAACTGGAGGGCGGGATTCCTCGAGGACCTGGATTCACTCGGTTCGACGCGTCCCACGGCGATCAATCTGGCCTGGGCCATCCGGCGGATGGCCCGGCTCGCGAGGTCCATCGAGGGTGATCCGGAAGGCATTCTGCTCGCTGAGGCGATCCGGATCCACGAGGAGGATATCGAGGCCAACTACCGCATGGGGGACCTGGGTGCGGAACTCATTAGCGGCGGCGCGGTGATGACACACTGCAATGCGGGGGCGCTCGCCACCGGTGGCTATGGCACCGCGCTGGGTGTGGTGCGCCGCGCCTGGCGGAGCGGAAGGCTCGTCGAGGTCTACGCCGGCGAGACCCGCCCCTGGCTGCAGGGCTCTCGACTGACCGCCTGGGAACTCGTCCAGGAGGGGATCCCGGTGACGCTGGTCTGCGAGGGGGCGGTGGCGAGCCTGCTCCGCCAGGGGGACGTGGGCTGGGTCGTCGTCGGTGCGGACCGGGTCGCGGCGAACGGCGACGTGGCCAACAAGATCGGCACCTACGCCCTGGCGGTTCATGCACGCCGGCACGGTGTGCGTTTCATGGTGGTGGCCCCGACCAGCACCGTCGACATGGACTGCCCGACGGGGGACCGTATTCCGGTGGAGTTGCGAGGCGAGGAAGAGGTGTTGCGATTGGCCGGCCGGCCGCTGGCCCCGGCGGGGGCAAAGGCCTGGAATCCGGTGTTCGACATCACGCCGGCGGAACTGATCGACGTCCTGGTCACAGAGCGTGGCGTGGTGCACCGGCCGGACGACGAGAAGCTGGCGAGCTTCATGTCACACCGGAAAGCGTCTTATCCGACAGGCGAGCTATTAAACGGGCCTGCTGCGCGTCCAGACAGGGGTTGAGGAGCCTTCAGGCCTGATTTGAGCGCCGTTTCGCCTGTGTTCCTATCCCCCCATTGTCCCCTCATTATGTGCTATTATTGAGCGTCTAGCTCGCATATCCCTTCCACGCCCGACCCCCGGACCCAATGGCAGACTTCGCCAAGGAACTCATTGCCGTCAATCTAGAGGACGAGATGCGCCAGTCCTACCTGGATTACGCGATGAGCGTAATCATCGGGCGGGCGCTCCCCGACGTGCGTGACGGTCTCAAGCCCGTGCACCGGCGCGTGCTGTATGCGATGCACGAACTCGGCAACGACTGGAACAAGGCTTACAAGAAGTCGGCGCGTGTCGTGGGTGACGTGATCGGTAAGTACCACCCGCATGGCGATACCGCGGTCTATGACACGATCGTGCGCATGGCGCAGCCGTTTTCCCTGCGGTACATGCTGGTCGACGGACAGGGGAACTTCGGTTCGGTCGACGGTGATGCCCCCGCCGCGATGCGCTACACCGAGGTGCGCATGTCGCGGCTGGCCCACGAGCTGCTCGCGGACCTCGGCAAGGAAACCGTCGACTTCGTCCCCAACTACGACGGTGCCGAGCATGAGCCTTCCGTACTACCGTCGAAGGTCCCGAACCTGCTGGTAAACGGCTCGGCGGGGATCGCGGTGGGTATGGCGACCAACATTCCCCCCCATAATCTGTCCGAGGTCATCGGGGCCTGCGTGGCCCTGATCGACGATCCCGGAATCGGGTTCAGTGAACTGATGGAGCATATCCCGGGCCCGGATTTCCCGACCGCCGGGATCATCAACGGACGCCGGGGCATTCTGGAGGCCTACCAGGGCGGCCGTGGCAGGATCTATGTGCGTGCCCGCTGCCACGAGGAGACCGACAAGTCCGGCAAGACCCGCATCATCGTCACGGAGCTGCCCTACCAGGTCAACAAGGCGCGTCTGCTGGAAAAGATCGCCGAGCTGGTTAAGCACCGCAAGATTGACGGCATCACCGAACTGCGCGACGAGTCGGACAAGGACGGGATGCGCATGGTCATCGAGCTGCGGCGTGGAGAGGTCGGGGACGTTATTCTGAACAACCTCTATCAGCACACCCAGATGCAGAATGTCTTCGGCATCAACATGGTGGCGCTGGTGGACGGCCGCCCGAAGCTGATCAACCTGAAAGAGGCGCTCGAGGCGTTCCTGCGCCATCGCCGCGAGGTGGTCACCCGGCGCACCGTCTTCGACCTGCGCAAGGCGCGGGAGAAGGCGCACGTCCTGGAAGGCCTCGCTGTCGCACTGACCAACATCGACGAGATCATCGCTTTGATCAAGGCCTCCGGCAGTCCGGCCGAGGCCAAGGCCGAGCTCGTCTCGCGGCTGTGGGTACCGGGCGTGGTGATGGAGATGCTGGAGCGCGCCGGCGCCGATGCCTCCCGCCCCGAGGAGATCGAGGGTGAATTCGGGCTGACCGAGGCGGGATACCGGCTCTCCGGCACCCAGGCGCAGGCGATCCTCGATCTCAGGTTGCACCGACTCACCGGTCTCGAGCAGGACAAGATCGTCAGCGACTTCGGCGAGCTGCTCGACTCGATCGCCGACCTGCTCGACATCCTGCGAAACCCGGAGCGCCTGTTGCAGGTGATCCGCGACGAGCTGGTTGATATTCGGGAGCGCTTCGGCGACACGCGCCGCACCGAGATCGTCGCCGCGCAGATGGACCTTACGCTGAAGGACCTGATTCCGCCGGAGGATGTGGTGGTCACGCTGTCGCACGCCGGCTACGCGAAGTCGCAGCCGCGGGACGAGTACCGCAGCCAGGTCCGAGGCGGCAGGGGCAAGACGGCGACGGTGTTCAAGGAAGAGGATTTCATCGACAAGCTGTTTCTCGCCAACACACACGACACACTGCTGTGTTTCTCCAGCGCGGGCCGCGTCTACTGGCTCAACGTCTACGAGCTTCCCCAGGCGGGGCGCACGGCGCGCGGTAAACCGCTGGTCAACCTGCTGCCACTGGAGCAGGGCGAGCGGATCAACGCCGTGATGCCCGTCGGCGGGTACGAAGCGGGGCGCTTCGTCTTCATGGCCACCATGGACGGTACGGTGAAAAAGACCCCGCTGCAGGATTTTTCGCGTCCCAGGTCCAGCGGCATCATTGCCCTGGACCTGCGCGAGGGGGACCGGGTCGTCAACGTGTCCGTGACCGACGGGGACCACGACATTGTGCTGGTCAGCAGCGCAGGGAAAGCGGTGCGTTTCCCCGAATCCGAGGTGCGCCCGATGGGACGCACCGCTTGCGGGGTCCGCGGCATGCGCCTGCGCGAGGGCGAGTCGATCGTCGCGCTGCTCTCCGTCGGACGGGACGAATCCGACCTTAGCGTGCTGATCGCCACGCAGAACGGTTACGGCAAGCGCACCGCGCTGTCGGAGTTCCCCGCCCACCGCCGGGGCGGGCAGGGTGTGATCGCGATCCAGTCCTCCGCACGCAACGGAGCGGTGGTGGGTGCCGTGCTGGTACGGATCGACGACGAGATCATGCTGATCACCGACGGCGGCACCCTGGTGCGGACCCCCGTGGAGAATGTCTCCGAGCTGGGGAGAAACACCCAGGGCGTGATTCTCATCAAACCGGTCAAGGGCGAGCTGCTGGCGGAGATCGAACGCATCGAGATCCTCGAAAACGGGGATGAAGACCCTGGTGACGGGGGTGAGGGGCCTGGTGACGACGCCCCGGCGATCCTGCATTGATTTCGATACAGGCGAGCCCGCACGCATGTTGCATTTCGCGAGCCCCGGCCGTCGGCTTACGCGACGCTGCCCCGGCCGACTTCTGCACCGACGCATTCGTCGTTATCTGAGATGGAGAGATGACCAGAGCATTCAACTTCAGCGCCGGACCGGCCATGTTGCCGGCCGAGGTCCTGGAACGTGCCGCGGCCGAGTTGCAGGACTGGGACGGCAGCGGCATGTCGGTGATGGAGATGAGCCACCGTGGCAAGGAATTCATGTCCATCGCGGGCCAGGCCGAAAGGGACCTTCGCAAGCTGCTGTCGATCCCCGACAACTACCGCGTTCTATTTCTGCAGGGGGGCGCCAGCAGTCAGTTCGCCATGGTTCCGCTGAATCTTCTGGGGGACCGGGGTTCGGCCGACTACCTCAACACCGGGCAGTGGTCCAAAAAGGCCATTGCCGAGGCGCGCAGGTTCTGTGATGTCCGCATCGCCGCCACGACAGAGCAGAGCGGATTCACCACTGTGCCTGCGCAGGCGGACCTCGATCTGTCGGCGGATGCGGCCTACCTCCACTACACCCCCAACGAGACCATCGGCGGGGTGGAATTCCCCTACGTCCCGGAAACGGGGGAGGTGCCGCTGGTTGCCGATATGTCGTCCACGATCCTGTCGCGCCCCCTGGATGTCTCCCGATACGGGGTGATCTACGCGGGCGCCCAGAAGAACATCGGACCGGCCGGATTGACCGTCGTCATGGTACGCGAGGACCTGATCGGGGAGGCGCGCCCCGGGACCCCGGCCATGTTCACCTATACGTTGCACGACGAGGCGGGATCGATGTACAACACGCCGCCGACCTATGCCTGGTACCTGGCGGGGCTCGTGTTTCAGTGGATCCTGGACCGTGGTGGAATCGGGGTCATGGGCGACACGAATCGGCGCAAGGCGGAGAAACTCTACGCGGCGATTGACGTTTCGGGGTTCTACGCGAACCCCGTGGATCCGCAATGCCGCTCGTGGATGAACGTACCCTTCACCCTGGCCGATCCAGCCCTCGACGACGATTTCCTGAAATCCGCGGCGATCGAGGGTCTGCTGACCCTGAAGGGCCACCGTTCCGTCGGCGGAATGCGCGCCAGCATCTATAACGCCATGCCGGAGGCTGGGGTCGATGCGTTGATCGGGTTCATGGCCGAGTTCGAGCGTACTCGGGGCTGACCCGTCGATTGAGGTTTCGGGGCGGCGCTCGTCCGACCCCGGCGGCGGACGGCACGAGGTGATACCGCTCAAATTGCCGATTCAGTTCGTGTAAACTTCGTCCTCCCGAAACGCTCCACAGCGAGACCGGCGCTACCGCGTAGCGACGGGTTACCCGATAGTCCTGATATCCCCGGCCCAACATGACGTTCAAGGTGCTCACCCTCAACAATATCTCCGTCAAGGGCTTGAACCGCCTGCCGCGGGATCGATACGAAGTGGCCTCCGAGATCACCAACCCCGATGCCATCCTGCTGCGCTCCTTCAACATGCACGACATGGCATTTCCGGCGTCCCTCAAAGCCGTCGGGCGGGCCGGAGCGGGGGTCAACAATATTCCGGTGGAGAAACTCAGCCAGATGGGTGTGCCGGTATTCAACGCCCCGGGGGCGAACGCGAACGCGGTGAAGGAGCTTGTGGTCGCCGGCATGCTGCTGGCCTGCCGGAATATCTGTCAGGCCTGGCGCTACACCTCCACACTCGATGCACGCGACGGCGGACTCGCGACCCAGGTAGAGGCCGGCAAGAAGCAGTATGTCGGTTTCGAACTGCCGGGGCGAACCCTCGGTGTCATCGGCCTCGGCGCGATCGGTGTCAAGGTGGCGAATGCGGCCAGGTCCCTGGGTATGCGGGTGATCGGGTACGATCCCACGATCACGGTGGCGCGGGCCTGGCAGTTGTCGGCCGAGGTCGAGCAGGCGACGAGTATCGACGACCTGTTGGGCAAGGTGGATTTCCTGACCTTTCACGTTCCGCTGGTGGACAGCACGCGCGCCATGATCAATACGGACCGCATCCGGCTGATGCGCGACGGCGTGGTCATCATGAACTTCGCCCGCGACGGCATCGTGGATGACACTGCGGTGCTGGCGGCGCTGGACGAAGGCAAGGTCTATGCCTACGTCAGCGACTTTCCGACCGACGAGATCCGCTGCCACCCCCGCGTCATCGCACTGCCGCACCTCGGGGCATCGACCCGGGAGGCGGAGGAGAACTGTGCCGTGATGGTGGCCGATGAGGTCCGGGAGTACCTGGAGAACGGAAACGTCCGCAATTCCGTCAATCTGCCCCGTCTGAGCCTTCCGCGGAAGGGTGAGGCGCGTCTGGCGATCGTCAACTCGAACGTCCCGGACATGGTGGCGAAGATGTCGAGCGATCTCGGTCAGGCCGGGGTGAACATCGTGCACATGGCCAACGAGTCCAACGGCAGCGTGGCCTATACCCTGCTCGACACGGAAACGCCGGTCGACAGCGAGATCGTCGGCCGGATCTCGGACATCGACGGTGTACTCAAGGTGCGCGTAATCTAGATCATGACGCAGGACACGTCACTGGGCGCCCTGAGGGAGCAGATCGACGACCTGGACAAACGCATCCTGGCGTTGATCAGCGACCGCGCCCGGGTCGCGCAGCAGATCGCGCGTGTGAAGCGTGACCATGACCCCAAAGCGATCTTTTACCGGCCCGAGCGCGAGGCCCGTGTCCTGCGCGGCATCCTGGAGAGAAACAGCGGTCCCCTGAACGACGAGGAAATGGCCAGGCTGTTCCGGGAGATCATGTCTGCCTGCCTGGCACTGGAGGAACCGCTCGACATCGCCTTCCTCGGGCCCGAGGGGACGTTCACACAGGAGGCGGCGCTCAAGCATTTCGGCCACTCGGTGAAGACCACACCGCTGAATTCCATCGACGAGGTGTTTCGCGAGGTGGAATCCGGCGCGACCCAGTACGGTGTCGTCCCCATCGAGAACTCCACCGAAGGCGTGGTCAATCACACCCTGGACATGTTCCTGCAATCCTCACTGAAGATCAGCGGCGAGGTGGAACTGCGGATCCATCATCACCTGATGTGCGCGCGCGAGGACATGGGTTCGATTCGCCGCGTCTACTCGCACCAGATGTCTCTCGCGCAGTGCCGGGAATGGCTCGATGCGAACCTGCCAAACGCCGAGCGGGTTTCGATCAGCAGCAACGCCGAGGCCGCGCGGCGTGTCGCGGGCGAACCGGAATTCGCCGCGATCGCCGGAGACGCTGCGGCGGAGAAGTACAACCTCAAGGTCTTGCGAAACAATATCGAGGACCACCCGAACAACACCACGCGCTTCCTGATCATCGGCCGGCCGACGGTCGCCCCGAGTGGCAACGACAAGACCAGTGTGCTGGTCTCGGCGCGAAACAAGCCCGGTTCCCTGCACGCCCTGCTCGAGCCGCTCTCGCGGCACGGCGTCAGCATGACGCGGATCGAGTCGCGCCCCTCGCATTGCGTGAACTGGGAGTACGTGTTTTTCCTGGACATGGAGGGGCACGCCGAGAAACCCAACGTGGGTGCCGCACTCGCCGAACTGAAGCAAGAGGCCGATCTGTTCACCATCCTTGGGTCCTACCCCCGCGCGGTCCTGTGAGGGTGTCGCAAAAGCCCGTCCTGCACTCCCTGGCGGCGTAGGACGGCTCGAATCACGATAATGACGGCATCGATATCACCGACGGATCCTGATTCCCCGGCATTCATCGATCTCGCGGTCGAGGGCGTCCGGCGCCTGCGGCCCTACGAGCCTGGCAAGCCGGTTGAGACCCTGGAACAGGAACTGGGCATCAAGGATTCGATCAAGCTCGCGTCCAACGAGAATCCCCTGGGACCGAGTCCGCTCGCGCTGGCGGCGATGCGTGAACGACTGGATGCGGTCTCGTACTATCCTGACGGTAATGGTTTCGCCTTGAAGGAAGCCATTGCCCGGCGACACGGGGTGCCGATGAACTGTGTCACCGTCGGCAACGGGTCGAACGACATCCTGGAACTGCTGGCCAGGGCCTTCCTCGCTCCGGGCAGGTCGGCCGTGTATTCGGCGCACGCCTTTGCGGTCTATCCCATCGTGACGACAGCGACCGGCGCCGTCTCGCGCGTGGCGACCCCGAATCCGCCGGCTGCGGCGATGCCCTACGGGCACAGCCTCGAGAACCTTTATCGCCAGGTCGACCGCGACACACGACTGGTCTTCGTCGCGAACCCCAACAATCCGACCGGGACCTGGCTCGCCTCGGACGTCTTGCACGACTTCGTCGACTCGCTCCCCTCGCATGTGATCTGCGTGGTGGACGAGGCCTATGCGGAGTACGTGTCCGAAGCGGAGTATCCGGATGCCTCGGCCTGGCTGGAACGTTTCCCGAGGCTGGTCGTGACACGCACCTTCTCAAAGATATTCGGTCTTGCCGGCCTGCGTGTCGGTTATGGGCTGTCGCACCCCGATGTGGCGGATCTGCTGAATCGGGTGCGCCAGCCGTTCAATGTGAATCTCCTGGGTCAGGTCGGCGCGCGGGCGGCGCTGGATGACGACGCACACATCGAGAGAAGCCGGAAGGTCAACGACGATGGCCTGGCGGTGCTCGCTCGGGCCTTCGACGAACGTGGTCTGAGACACATCCCCTCGGTGGGTAATTTCATCTGTGTCGACGTCGCCCGCGAGGCCCTGCCGGTCTACGACACCATGCTGCGCGAGGGTGTCATCGTTCGTCCCGTCGCGAACTACGGATTTCCCGAGCACCTGCGGATCACCGTGGGCACGGCGCCGCAGAACCAGCGCATGCTGGCCGCGCTGGACAAGGCGCTGCAATCGTGATCGATCGACTCTGCATCGTCGGTGTCGGACTCATGGGCGGTTCCCTGGCGCTGGCCCTGCGGCGGGAGCATCATGTCGGCCAGATCGTCGGGACGAGCCGCAACGAGGCGAATCTCGCGCGGGCGGTGGCGCTGGGCGTGATCGACCGTTACGAACTCGATCCCGGCAAGGCCGCGGCCGGGTCGGACATGGTGGTGCTGGCCGTGCCGCTCGGTGCGGTGGAGGCGGTCTGCCGTAGACTGCGCGGGGCCCTGTCACCGGAGAGCATCCTCACCGATGTGGGCAGTGCCAAGGCCTGGGTCGTCGAGGCCGTGGACCGGGCGCTCGGCGGGATTCCCGAGAACTTCGTCCCCGGTCATCCCATCGCGGGTACAGAGAAGAGCAGTGTGGAGGCGGCCTTCGCCGACCTCTACTATCGTCGCCGCGTGATCCTCACGCCGCTGGAGAACACCGCCGTGCGCGCGCTGGGGGAGGTGCGGGAGATGTGGGAACGCACCGGCGCCATGGTCGAGGAAACCACGGTCGAGCATCACGACGAGGTCCTCGCCGCCACCAGCCATCTGCCGCATATGCTGGCATTCACCCTGGTCGACGGGCTAGCGCGCCTGGGAGACCACGAGGATGTGTTCCGCTACGCCGCCGGCGGTTTTCGGGATTTCACACGGATCGCCTCGAGCGACCCGGTCATGTGGCGTGACATCTGTCTGGGTAATCGCAAGGCGCTGACCCGGATGATCGGATACTTCCGCGAGGAACTGGATCGCGTCAATGCCGCCATCGAGGCTGGCGACGGACAGGCGCTGAAAGACATCTTCACGCGGGCCAAGGCGGCGCGCGACAGCCTCCATATCGGGTGATGGCAGACCTCCAGTTCCAGGTAGAACCGGGCGGCGCCATCTGCGGCGTGCTTAGCGTGCCCGGAGACAAATCGATCTCCCATCGGGCTATCATGTTCGGCGCGCTCGCCGAGGGCGTGACGCAGGTGAGCGGCTTCCTCGAGGGCGAGGACTGTCTGGCGACGATGAACGCCTTTCGCGACATGGGGGTCCGCATCGACGGGCCGGAAAATGGCAGCGTGACCGTTCATGGGGTGGGCCGGGACGGTCTGCGCAAACCGCAGGGACCGCTGGACATGGGGAACTCCGGAACCGCCATGCGCCTGATGGCGGGACTGCTGGCCGGGCAGCCATTCGATTCGCGCCTGACCGGGGACGCGTCGCTGTCCCTGCGGCCGATGCGGCGGGTAACCGACCCGTTGCAGGCCATGGGTGCGCGGGTGCAGACCGGAACGGGCGGCACGCCGCCCTTGTCCCTGTCGGGTCCTATGGAACTACGTGGCATCGATTATACGATGCCGGTAGCCAGCGCCCAGGTGAAATCCTGCCTTCTCCTTGCCGGGGTCTATGCGCGGGGGCGGACCTGCGTGACCGAACCCGCCCCCACGCGGGACCATACCGAGCGCATGATGGAGGCCTTCGGATACCCCATTGAACGAAGCGAGGGACGGGTCTGTCTCGTGGGAGGCGGCGTATTCTCCGCAACCCGAGTCGATGTGCCGTCGGATATCTCGTCGGCAGCCTTTTTCCTCGCGGGCGCGAGCATCGCCAGGGGCTCGGACCTGACGCTGCGCCACGTCGGTATCAATCCGAC
This sequence comes from Gammaproteobacteria bacterium, assembly GCA_022340215.1. Lineage (NCBI taxonomy): Bacteria > Pseudomonadati > Pseudomonadota > Gammaproteobacteria > Gammaproteobacteria bacterium. The sequence continues at coordinate 14,329 of JAJDOJ010000222.1, read as the reverse complement.
CCGGACCGGGGTGATCGACGTCCTGCGAGCCATGGGCGCGGATATCGAGGTGCTGGATCCGCGCACCGTTGGCGGGGAGCCGGTGGCTGAACTGCGGGTGCGCCCGGCCCGGCTTCGAGGAATCGACGTGCCAACTGACCTAGTGCCACTGGCGATCGACGAGTTCCCGGCGATCTTCGTCGCGGCGGCTTGCGCTGAGGGCCGCACACGGGTCACCGGGGCAGCGGAACTGCGCGTCAAGGAGACCGACCGCATCCAGGTCATGGCCGACGGCCTCGCCGCCCTTGGTGTGAGTGCGACGCCGACTCCGGACGGGATCGTGATCGATGGCGGGGAAATCTCGGGCGGCGAGGTCGACAGCCGTGGAGATCACCGTATCGCAATGGCATTCGCCATGGCCGGGTTGCGCGCCTCGGCTCCCGTGCAGATCCGGGACTGCCGGAACGTCAACACCTCGTTTCCCGGTTTCGCCGCGCTGGCGGGGTCCGCGGGACTGGGTATCCGGGAGCTGAGCAATGGGGACAGAAATCGCCTAAGCTGCGGCCGGGGAGTGTGAGGATGGGCGAGCGCGGTGTCGTGGTGACCGTCGACGGTCCCGGCGGCTCTGGAAAGGGAACGATCAGCCATCTGCTGGCGAAAGAACTGGGCTATCGCTTCCTCGACAGCGGGTCACTGTATCGGCTGACCGCGCTTGCCGCGTTGCGCGGCGGTGTGGCGCTGGATGACTGTCCGGCGCTTTCACGGTTGGCCAGGGAGCTTGCGGTGGAGTTCCGAACCGGCGCCGACGGTGAGCCGGTCACATTGCTGGACGGGGGGAATGTCGGGACGGAGATCCGAACCGAGGCCTGCGGCGAGGCCGCCTCCCGGGTGGCGGCCGATCCGGGCGTGCGGGCCGCGCTGCTGGAGCGGCAGCGGGCCTTTGCCGGGCCTCCTGGCCTGGTCGCGGACGGGCGCGACATGGGTACGGTGGTCTTCCCGGAGGCTGATACCAAGATTTTTCTGACTGCGAGTCTTGAAGAGCGTGCCCGCAGGCGCTATAAGCAGTTGAAAGACAAAGGAGTTGGTGCTAGATTTGCCGACCTTTTGAACGAGCTCGCCAAGCGTGACGAACGGGATGCAAACCGTGAGGTCGCGCCGCTTAAACCCGCCGAAGACGCCATCATCCTGGATTCGACGGGTTTGAGCATTTCCGAGGTCCTCGAGCAGGCGCTGGCCTGCGTATCTCATTGCCGATGAGACGGGGCGCGCGGAATTGGGCGAGGTGACGATGAACCATAACCCCGGACTTCCACGGTCAGTCGGTAGCGACACCTGAGGCCCGCAGTTGAGTACGAGTTAACCTTATTTATGAGCGAGAATTTTGCCGAGCTTTTCGAAGAGAGCCTGAACAGCATCCAGATGCGTCCCGGCACCATCATTAACGGGACCGTCGTCGATATCCGCAACGACAACGTGTTCGTGCATGCCGGACTGAAGTCAGAGGGGGTCATCCCCATCGAGCAGTTCAGGAGTCCCGACGGCGAGATCAACGTCAACGTCGGCGACGTCGTGGAGGTGTCGCTGGATGCCGTGGAGGACGGCTTCGGCGAGACCCGGCTGTCGCGTGAAAAGGCGATTCGGGCCAAGGCCTGGGGCATCCTCGAGGACGCGTTTGAGTCCGATAATCCCGTATCCGGGGTCCTTTCCGGTAAGGTGAAGGGCGGCTTTACCGTCGATATCAGCAACGTCCGTGCCTTTCTCCCGGGGTCCCTGGTGGATGTGCGCCCGGTGCGGGATACGTCCCACCTCGAGGGCAAGGAGCTGGAATTCAAGGTCATCAAGCTGGATCAGCGCCGCAACAACGTGGTGGTCTCGCGGCGCGCGGTGGTCGAGAAGGAATACAGTGCGGAGCGCGAGGCGCTGCTCGAGAGCCTCGAGGAAGGACTGGTCCTCAAAGGTGTGGTCAAGAACCTCACCGACTACGGCGCCTTCCTCGATCTTGGCGGCATCGACGGCCTGCTGCACATCACGGACATGGCCTGGAAGCGGGTGAAGCACCCGTCCGAGGTGGTCAACATCGGCGACGAAGTCGAGGTCAAGGTCCTCAAGTTCGATCGCGAGCGCAACCGCGTCTCGCTCGGTCTCAAGCAGCTGGGCGACGATCCCTGGGTCGATCTCACCCGCCGCTATCCGGAAGGCACGCGCCTATTCGGTACCGTGACGAATATCGCCGACTACGGTTGTTTCGTGGAGATCGAGGACGGCGTCGAGGGTCTCGTACACGTTTCCGAGATGGACTGGACCAACAAGAACGTCAATCCAAACAAGGTCGTACACGTCGGGCAGGAAGTCGAGGTCATGATCCTGGACATCGACGAGGAGCGCCGACGGATATCGCTGGGCGTCAAGCAGTGCCAGTCCAATCCCTGGGACGACTTCGCGGCGACGCACAACAAGGGCGACAAGGTCAGCGGCAGCATCAAGTCGATCACCGATTTCGGCGTCTTCGTCGGCCTGGACGGCGGCATCGACGGCCTGGTCCATCTCTCGGATATCTCCTGGAGTGCCTCGGGCGAGGAGGCCGTCAGGGACTACAAGAAGGGCGACGAGGTCGAGGCCGTGGTGCTTTCCGTCGATCCGGAGCGCGAGCGGATCAGCCTCGGCATCAAGCAACTCGACAAGGACCCCTTCTCAAATTTCGTTGCCGAACATCCGAAGGGTAGCGTGGTCACCGGGGTGATCAGGGAAGTGGACGCAAAAGGCGCGGTCATCGACCTGCCCGACGGTGTCGAGGGCTCCCTGCGGGCCTCGGAACTCTCGCGTGACCGGGTGGAGGATGCACGCAGCGTGCTCAAAGTCGGTGACGAGGTCGAGGCGAAATTCGTCGGTGTCGACGGCAGGCGCCGTGTCATCAACCTTTCCATCAAGGCGAAGGAGGTCGCGGACGAGGCGCAGGCCCTGCAGGACTACACCCGGGGCGGGGAACAAGCGACGACCTCACTTGGAGACCTGCTCAAGGAGCAGATTGGCGGCGACAAGGACGAGTAGCGCTGGCCGCTTTACTGCACAGGGTCATTGGTCGATTGGGAGTCCCCCCGGAAACTAAAGTTTTCGGGGGGGCAGGAAGTGCACCGTCGCGAGCGACAGGCACGGGAAAAACGCCAGGTACTTGGTGCTCTATCGTGGTGATATTTGCGGGTTCAGAGTCCCTGTGGTCTTACGCGGCAGCGTTCCCGTGCTCGACACGAGAACGCTATTGCCTGCGAGACGCGCCTTTCCGTAAACGTTGAGCAGGCAACTGAAAGCACATTGCGGGATAGGGCACAAGGAATGAACGGTATGGCGATGACAAAGTCCGAGCTGATCGAACAAGTTTCACTCAAGCAACAACACCTTGCGACCAGGGATGTAGAACTCGCGGTGAATTCCGTGCTGGAAATGATGAGTGGTGCATTATCTGGAGGAGACCGTATCGAGATTCGGGGATTTGGCAGTTTCTCGCTTCACTACAGGCCGCCGAGGATCGGGAGAAATCCCAAGACCGGGGAGGCGGTATCATTGCCGGGCAAGCATGTTCCCCACTTCAAGCCGGGCAAGGAGCTCAGGGACCGGGTCAATCTGTCCAAGGCGCCGGTACCGGAGGTCGCGGAGGCGGCCGATTCCTGATCGTGTACGGCCGCGTCACGTCCGGACTGGCGTGCAATGGCGGGTTTCCGGTTTCGCCCCCGGTATCAGCGCGCACCTAAACCGACTATAATTCCGCGATGATATCCAAACGGGACGTTTTCCCGCGCCTGGGATACCGATCGGATCACGCGCGTGTCGGTTCTAGGTGACGAGAATGCCGGATGCTTTCCTATGTTGACATTACTCTGGTTCCTTCTTCCCGTGGCTGCCGCTTCTGGCTGGTATGTGGCGAGGAAAACGGACAGACAGCGGAACGAAGGACTGACGTCCTCGATCTCTCCTGAGTACATTCAGGGTCTGAACTACCTTCTCGACGAGAAACCCGACAAGGCGCTGGAGGTCTTCCTTCAGATCGTCGAGGTCGATGCCGAAACCGTCGAGACACACCTCCTGCTAGGGAACCTCTTCCGGCGACGCGGAGAGGTGGACAGGGCAATACGTATCCACCAGAATCTGATATCCCGACCCGGTGCGGGGGCCCAATGCAGGGAGGACGCGCTCCTGGAACTGGGCAGGGACTATCTAAAGGCGGGCCTGCTGGATCGCGCGGAAGAGCTTTTTAAGGAAGTGATCGCACAGAACGGACACAAGCGTGCGGCCTGCCGCCATCTGATGGAGGTATACGAACAGGAGAAGGACTGGGAGTCCGCGATACAGGTCGCGCAGCAACTTCAGGACGCCGGCGACGCACATGAGCCGGTCGTGGCGCATTACTACTGTGAGATCGCCGAATCCCGGGATGCCGCCGGGCACTCTTCGGAGGCGGAGGATCTGGCGAGGAAGGCATTGTCCCGTGATCCGGCCTGTGCCCGCGCAAGTATTCTGCTGGGCGATATGGCGTTGCGGGCATCGCGGTATGGTCGTGCAATCAAGTTCTACAGTAAGGTCTATCAGCAGGACACAGATTACATCCGCATGGTACTTCCGCGCCTGAGGGATGCCTATGCGCGCCGTAACGATGCAGAGGGATACCTTGGTTATCTGAGGGAAATCCAGCCTTGCGGATGCGATCAGGACATCGTATTCACCGTGCTGGAGAGTTACCTGAAGGCCGGGGACCTGGAGCGCGTGGCGTCGGTTTTCGAATCGGAGTTCAGAAAGGAGCGGGTCGCGCTGGCGATGGTTCGCGAGTACGTCAAGATGGTGTCGGATGGTGCGATCCCCGATGGACGTGAGGCCTTGGAAAAGGTTGTAGCCGCACTAGACTCGCATATCGATTCGCAGGTCTCTTACCAGTGTAATTCCTGTGGATTCGAATCCAGGGGGTTGTTCTGGCAATGCCCCGGTTGTCACGGCTGGGGAACGGTCAGGCCGGTTGGCCCGCATACCGCGCTGCCGCGCAAATCCAAGCACTACAGCCTCTGAGAGTTGCCACTCGCCGGATAGGCCGGGTATAGAGCACTTCGGTCGAGTTGGCACGCCTCCGTGCTTCCGGGAGATGTCTTCAGCGCATCGAGTGGTCTTCCGATACCGCGGGTTTCAGGAGGCGAACCGGACGCGCTCGAATCCTGACCCACGGTGCGATCGAGCGTCGCCAAAGTAGAAAATTGGCCATTTTTTTATGTTTACGGTCTTGCCGCCCACACCATTGGCGGACGGTGGCGGCAAGTCATTGAGCAGAGGAATCTATGGGAAAGAAAATAAGGAAGGCGGTTTTTCCGGTGGCGGGTTTGGGCACGCGTTTCCTTCCGGCCACCAAGGCCAGTCCGAAAGAGATGCTTCCAGTCGTCGACAAGCCGCTAGTCCAGTATGCAGCCGAGGAGGCTGTGGCGGCCGGTATCGATGTCCTGATATTTGTCACGGGGAGGAACAAACGCTCCATCCCGGATCACTTCGATAAGGCCTACGAACTCGAGAGCGAACTGGAGGCCAAGAACAAGACGCACCTGCTGAAAGTGGCGAGGGAGGTGCTACCTCCCGGTGTTAGCTGTGTCTACATACGCCAGTCGGAAGCGCTGGGTCTGGGACACGCGGTTGCGTGTGCCCAGTGCGTCATAGAAGACGAGCCCTTTGCCGTTATCCTGGCCGACGACCTGATCGACGACGGAGAGCGGGGTTGTATCATGCAGATGGTGGAGGTCTACGAGGAATCCCAGTGCGGGATCATCGGCGTCGAGCAGGTGCCAAAGGAAGAAATCAGCGGTTACGGCGTCGTGGACGGGACCGAGAAGGGCGATCGACTCTGGGATATCCGCGGCCTAGTCGAAAAGCCCTCGCCCGAGGAGGCACCCTCGAACATCGCTGTCGTGGGACGGTATATTCTCGAATCGTCGATCTTTGACCACCTGAGGCAGATGAGCAAGGGGGCCGGTGGGGAGATCCAGCTGACCGACGCCATCGCACGACAGATTCAGTCGGGTGAAAGCATCATGGCCTACGAGTTCGAGGGCACCCGCTACGACTGCGGGAGCAAACTCGGGTATCTTCAGGCGAACGTCGAGCTGGCTTTGAAGCACCCGGAACTGAAAGATGATTTTCGTGAATATATCCATTCACTGAAGACCTGAGCGAAAGTCCGGCAGGCCCGATACCGGGGAGCGGTCGCCCCGATGTTTACCCGTCTGAGCACTACGATAGCGATGCCGGGCGGGACGCTATCCGATGCCGTTGCCTGGGTTATCAGTATGAAATACCGATCCTCTGCCCCCCGCTTTTTGCCCTTCGCGCGCGGGAATCGATCACTTCCCGCTGTGTCGCCGGGTTGTTAGCCTCGACCCGTCCGTTTCAGCGCCTCGAGTCCGTACCAGGCGGCCCCATACAACCCCGCCTTGGGATTCAGGATCACGTGCACCGGCATTCCGGAGACCAGGGAGGAGAAACGGCCCTTGTCGGCAATGGCGCTGAGAAAATCGGGCTGCTCGAGACGCTCGAGTATGCGTGGCGGGATCCCACCGCCGAGATAGATCCCGCCGCCGGGCAGGAGCGTGACGGCCATGTTGCCGATCACCGTTCCCAGGACATGGACAAACATGTCCAGAGTCGCTTCGCAGAGCTTTGATTTCTGCTCGAGAGCCGCCTGGACGATGACCGGGGTCCGATCCGTGGCCCGTTCCAGGTCTTCCCGCAACCAGTCCGGCTCCGCAAGGCTTCGTTGTTCCTTGAAGAAATCGTAGATGTTCGGCAGTTGGCTGCCCGAGCATATGCGCTCGAAACTGACATGGCCATAGCGGCGCTGCAGGAATGTTAACAGCTCCGTCTGCTGCAGGTTTCGCGGGGAGAACGAGGCATGTCCGCCCTCGCTGGGGCAGGCCAGATATCGATCGCCGGTCCAGACAAGGAACGCGATTCCCAGACCGGTGCCCGGGGCGATCACCGCCATATTTCCTTCGGGGGTCGGAGTGCCCTGGTTGAGCGTGCGGACGTCATCTTTCTCGAGGTGAGGAACGGCCGTGGCGATGGATTCCAGGTCGTTTAGCAGGTACACATCGGGAATATCGAAGGAACCGCCAATGACATCGGCACTGATGAACCACGGCAGGTTTGTGGTCTCCGCACGTCGGTTCTTCACCGGACCGGCCACGCCAAAGCAGGCGGCCACGGGCTGTGCGTGGGTTTTGCGCAGATACTCCTCTATGATAGCTTCGAGGGAGCTGTATCTGCCGCTCTCGTACCGGATCTCATGCAGCATTCCGCCGGCAATATCCTCCTTTTTGTGCCACAGGGCCAGGACGGTCTTCGTGCCGCCGATATCTCCCGCAAGGATCATGGTTCCGCCCCCCTTTGTTCGAATTTGCAGCAAGTTCGTGAAAGCGTGATGCGCGCGGTGAATACTGAACCGTCAACTTGCCGATGACGTTGTCTGCGCGGCTGATGTCCCTGAACTCTGAACTCCCCGGTCAACCAATAATTGCCGACCGTGTCGATAGCCGGCGGGACGCGGTCGGACTTAAGATTGCGATGGTAGTGCACCTCCCGGGCGAAAACGACTCCGTTCTCGCCGAAATCCCGATTCGTGCCGTTCGCGTTTTTCTTCTGACCGGCAGGATCTCCCCCTTTCGGTTCGGGGCCGTCGTCGTGCAATCCGCCGAGCAGGGTCCGGTTCCTGGGCGAATGATGCAAAGTACAGGCGCAGCTGGTTTGCCCGCAGCGTCGCCGCACTGCTGCGGTCGGCGAAAAAACCCAGTTGCTGCTCCTTGATTCGGTTCTCCATGTCGCCACGCGCGCAATAGAGCTTCTCATACAGGCGCTTTGCCCCGGCACGGTGTCTGGGAAGGTTCGTCACCACAAAGCGCGGACTGGCGCCCTTGGCCAGATCTCGCGTGGGGGCAAACGGTACGACTCGATGAACACGTCAACCAGCAGGCGATCCAACGCTTGCGGGTTGCGGTAATCCACAAAGCAATCAGCCAGTCGGGGTATCGGGCCGATGCGGGTATCGACCTCGCGCAACGACAATCCGCCACCGTCGGAGGTGATCCGTCCGCCGTCAAAACGGCCAACGATTTCCCACCGTCCAAGTGCGTGAAACTCAAGCTGTTCCGATTTACACTGCGTTTCCATAGGCCTCTCTCTTGGTGGTTTGTAAGGTGTTGTTCACACTCACTTTATGCGCCATATAGAGGCCTATTTCTATGTCTATGGCGAGATTTACGGGTTAGGTTCATATTTGGGCGATAGCGATCTTCGTAAGCGCTGCACCGTGGCAAGCGAATTTTGAATAGTCTGCTAGTATCAGTTAAAGTTATGAATTCGTAATATTTTGATAAGTCATAGATTTCAATGCTCAAATAGTTGCTCAACTCCTATCGACTGTGAACATAGAGACTTTCTCCTCGCCGCGCTCTGCGGGGTACGCGACAGTCCACAAAGGAAGCGAAGAGACCGACGCCGCAGATGACCAGAGGATCGACCACTTGATGGTCGTTGCCGGTCCGTCCTGCGTCGGTAAATCGACGTTTGTCAAACGGTTAGAGCGTGGGGATTACCCTTGGCTGATTCGGAAGATAGACGTTGGCGATCTGTCTGATTGGACCACGGTCTACTCCAAGGACGCGGCAGACTTAGATATTAGTCGCTACCAAAAGGTCGTGCTGCACTATGCACTGCCGATAATTCCGCTTAGTCGGAAGACCTTCGGTGGATACGAGCATGATCACCGCTTGGATATTGTAGAACTGGCGGACCGAGTGACGATCCTTTCTTTATTTGCTGACAGAAAGACCGTTTACAAAAGGATCCGGAATCGGCTCCGCAGGGTCCTTCTCAACTGTTTCAGGAGGCCGTTAGCCGTTGCGCCGCGACGAGAGTTCCTCCGCCTGCTCGCATTGAAGAATACAGTGAACGAACCGAATTTCCCTTATTTCAGCATACTTTATAGCTGGATTGATTTCTGTGAAACCATGGCCCCGCGTAACCACCTCCTGATCGACTACAACCACGAACCCGAACTGGTCTCTACGCAGCAATGCCGAAGACGGCTCGAAGCCTACAGAGAGTAGAAAACCCACATGCCACCTTGCGAAACCAATCGCAATAGATGCGACTAAGATCTACCGCCCTCGCGCCGATTCGCGTCCGACCTCGTATCGGAGAACTTGCGAGGACAACTAAACCTCCTGATAGGGCTTATATTTTGAAAGTTCTTTATCGAGAATATATTTAAACTCATCGTAGTCCTTATATCGTCTAATGGGTTCGCCGCCGAGTTGATAGTAGTGGCGGCGAAAACGATCCACTGTCTCCTCGCTCAGCCAGACACGCCCGTGCTTTCTGAGAAAGCGCCCAAGTTCCACGGTCCTCTCCAACTGGCTGTAGTCCTGCCGAACACCGAGCGTGTCAATCACAACGAGATGCAGATTGCTGCCCACAGTTTTCAGTAAGATGTTCTTGCTGTGCAGGTCTCGGTGGACCAGCCCACAACGATGTATCTTCCAGATCAGTTTGGCGGTCTCCACCACAACGCCGGTATCGCCAGTCCGCCTCACATATTCCCACAACGTCTCCGCCTGAGTGATCTCCTTCAGGACCAGATAGCTGTGGCTGGGAACCCACCACGATGAGGAGTATCCGTAAGCGAGCAGTTCCGCCGTGTCCACCCCGCAGGCGGCAATGAGTTGGATGTTGCGCGCTTCCCTGACCGCCAGGGTCACCCGACGGGCCCCGTCCTTGAGCTTCTGTAAAAGAGATTTCGACCAGTAGACCTTAACGAATGTCGACGTGCCGTCAACAGACAACCTGATCGCCGCTTTGCCCTTGCGCTGCTCGATCCTGTGTACGTGCATCGGTCGAATGCGCTCGAGGTCGGCCATTGAACGGCAATTTCCCAGCGTTTGGAGCGTCTCTCTCAAACCTTCCGAGGCGCTACCCGGGATCACATGGAAATGCCTCATCTGGAACCCTTACAGAGATTTGATGAAATTTACTCACACCTACGGTAACGCATTGTCCCATTTTAGAGTCCCCGATAGGGGATCCGTAAACCCCTCGCCTTCAGGCGACGGATAGCGGTGCTCGATGTAAGCTCCGTATATGAAAGACTATAAACTGTCTTGCTTCAGTCGGAATTGGAGTTTTCCTCGATAGGAGTTAGTACTAGCTCACGGAGGGAACGATGACCAAACCAAGCCGACGAAAATTCACCGCCCCGGAGAAGGTCATATCGTTACCGTCTTCTCCGCCCCCGGAAATTATGCCCGGACACAGGCCATCGGATCTGATCGAATACTCTCCAAATCACACAGGAGAGCGCCATGGTCGGCGCCCAGATCCGCTATCTGATCCATGCCGATCGCGGCGTGATCGGCGCCGTCGGCTTTGGCGCGGCCGCAACGACCGCCGCCACAGGCACCCCTGGCGATCAAGCGGATCTGGCGCTACCCGCTGCGGCGGGATGCACGCAAGCGCCTCTGCGCGCCTTTGTGTTCGGTGGGGGAAGTGGCATGAGTGACCTTGTCGGCGCGGACCGGAACCCGATCGAGAACCACCCACTCGAAGAGGAGATCCACGGAGTCGATCCGGGCGACGAGCGCCGGGACCGGCGCGCCTGCGCGGTGATCGAGCAGTTGGAGCGTCAGCCCCGCAACAGCACGCCAACGGCCATCGGCGGCTGGGGCGAGACCCGATCCGCTGATCACATGCTGGCCCACGAGCAGGTCACCGCGCAGAAGGTCCTGGCACCCCACTACCAGTCCACTCTGGAACGGATCGAGCAGCATCCGGTGGTCTGAGGTGGTGCAGGACACCACGGAACTGGACGATACCGGCAAGAACGATATCCAGGGGCTGGGCACGCCGCTTATTTCTGCTGCGGCATGTATTATTGTGTTTTAAACTAGCGACAGCTAGAACGTTGCTTTTTAGTAATCCACTACGATACCTATAATGACTCAGGAGAAGCGATATGGGAATTCACAGGAATTTACTTCTAAGCACGCTTGCTATAAGCATACTTCTCAATTTCAATATTGCGCGGTCAGACTCCGATATGCCGGGCAGCCACGATCATCCGAAGATACCGCGCGTTGCGGATACCACGATCATAGGGTTCGCCGAGAGCAATTATGACGAGGGCGTCTTTATGACAGGTGCGGTGGGGCGTGATGTCGTTTCCGAAAACGTTGAAGGCAAACGGACAAGAATCGTGTACGTTGGACCAACGAACTTGTCACCGCTCGCTGTGCTTCGGAACTACCAGAAGGCGTTCGATGATATTGGGGAAGTTGAAGAAGTCTATAGCTGCAAGGGCGATGACTGTTTTGGGAACCTTGGTAGCGTATTTACTTGGAGAAAATCCAATCAAATACCTACTATTTTCGACTATTCGCAACATATGTATAGTGGTCGGGGCTATAAGGATCAAATTTACTGGTACGGCAAAATTAAAAGTCCTGAATCGCTTTACCATGTCTCAGTGTATTCCGCCATCAGCACGCCCCCAGAATTCATCAACCAGGATTGGGCGACACGCGTGCGGAATCATCCTCTGATACATCTTGAAGTAGTCGAAGTCGCCGATTTCAAACCTTCACTTGAGGTTGTCACAGCGGAGGATGTGACGACGAAGATCGGCCAAAAAGGCCATATTGCACTATATGGCATCTACTTTGATTTCGATAGCGATCAATTGAAACCTGAGTCCGATCCAACACTCAACGAAATTGCCAAGGCGCTTCAAAATGACGCGGCATTAGACGTTTATGTTGTCGGACATACTGACAACAAGGGTACGATCGAATACAACGAGGATTTATCAGAACGAAGAGCCGTGGCGGTAGTGAACGAGTTGAGCTCCAAACACGGCATAGCAAGAGATCGCATGGTACCAATTGGGGCTGGATTAATTGCTCCTGTAGCATCAAACAAGACTGAGGAAGGCCGCGCGCTGAATCGGCGTGTAGAGCTGGTGGAGCGCTGAACAGATTTCCGAATGCTGCCAGCACTAGAATGTCTGGAAGCAGAGATCAACGTGCGGTTCGCTAGTCGTTCGTGTAGGGTGGAATTTGGCCGACTTTTGCCGAATCCAGAAGTTTAGCTGGCGCTACTATTAGGAGTTGCTAAAAGTCGGTAAACGACCCAAAACCGACGTAGTGCTGCGGCACAGCAAAAGGCCTACTTTGACTCGATGCGGTCAGTCACAGGGATGGGCCCCATGAATCCTGTGTGCCTTACGGCGGGACGGTCAGGATCATCGCCTGTAACAACACCGATAAACTGGAGAAACCCCGTCGCTGGTCACCGTTTTCCTCAAGATTCGGAGAAAGTGAGGCGGTAAACGCGAGAGGAAGGGGCCGAATTTGGCGGCGTGAGTATAAAGATCCCCTACCGTGGCTGTCAGTAAGACTAACCAAAATATAACGTGACTCAGCCATGAAATACGAAGACCTGCGTCGCTCCGGCCATCGTCAGTCGGGAACGCTGATCACCGGGCACGAACCGTGACTGAACCTACCCAAAGCCAGCCCAGGGTTTCGCTCCTGCGTCCCCAACGGTTTGATTTTTCCTCCAGTTCGTGGGTAACCGCACCCGTCGCCCGTCGCGCGATTGCGGATCGCCTAACCCTGGTGAGCTACAATTTATGGTTCTACGAGCAACAACTCCAGCAGCGTCTCCGCGCCCTGCTGCACCTGGTCCAGGATTGCAGTGCGGACGTGATCGGGTTTCAGGAGGTTACGCCCGCTACGCTGGACCTCATTCTGGCCGAGGATTGGATCCGTCGTGACTATCATGTCTCGGACGCGGAGGGTGACACGCTGGAGCCCCACGGCGTACTGTTACTGTCGCGGGTGCCGGTCACGGACCTGGTGCTCTGCAACCTGCCCAGCCGCAAGGATCGCAAAATTCTGATAGGTACCCTGGGAGCGGGAGCGCTTTGCGTCGGAACGCTGCACCTTGAGAGTTCGCCGCTTAGCTTGCCGCTGCGTCTGGAGCAGCTCGACCAGATTCTACCGAGCCTGCATGGAGCCGAGAACCTCGTTCTCATGGGCGACTTCAACTTCGACCCACGGGACCGGGCTGAGCAATCACGTATCGAGCCTGGTTACACCGATCTGTGGCCGGCGCTACACGGAGGCGACCCCGGCTATACGGTAGACACTGCCCGCAACAGGATGCGCCTGTTGCACAAACAGAGGCACAAGCTGGCACGCTTCGACCGAATCCTGTTGCGATCCGTGACCGCGGGGTGGAAACCGGTGTCGATTCGAATGCTCGGCACTAAGCCTGTTGCACCCGAATGTCCGGAGGTTTATCCCTCGGATCACTTCGGGCTCGCGGGGGTGATTTCCCGAACCCCCGATGTCGGCCGGAGCGGTTAGGCAGAGTACGCCGCCACGCCCTTCCGGAACGACCGTTCATCCTATTCCGGGCACGAAGCCGTAGTAAACGTTGGTGATCAGGCCGACACCCCCTATGACGGCGAAGGGGGCCACCAGGTTAAAGCTTGCCCACCGCAGCGAAATCCGCTCGGATTGGTGCGCGTCGCTGACCGAGAACGCGATGGCCAGCGGCGTCCGTAAGTCCGCTGATCAGAGCGACGACAAACAACCAGGCGTCTCCAAGGTAGCGCGTCGCCGTGCGCGTGAGCATCAGGATGGCGGCAAAGATCAGACCGAAAGTGACGGCTTCAGCGAGAATGAAAGGGTTGTCGAACTCTACCGGTTCTGTCTTGCTCTCCGAATGTCGGGTACGGAAGAAGCGTAGGAAGGCAATGGCGAATCCAGTCGCCCCCATCAGCATGAGGGGAAGAGCGACGCCCATCGCCAGTGGCTGATTGACCACGAACATTTCTATCAGGAGACGCGGAAACATCATCGCCGACGCGAGCAGGATGGCCACGCTGAAGCTGCGGTTGAGCTCAGGTCGCTCCTGGCTGCGCCGCGAGAAGCTGAGGGTGGTGACGGTGCTGGAGATCAGACCGCCCACCAGACCGTGAGGCCTACCCCGATCCCGCTACCCATGAGCTTGATCAGGATGTAGCCGATGAGGCTTATCAGGGATCCCAGGATAACGATTAGCCAGAGATTGTACGGCTCGATGGCCGAGAGCAGTATGCGAACGAACTCGATTCCGAGAGGGGCGTAAACGTTTGCGCCTGCTGCCAGGTTCTGAGGCGGGTCGGCGGGAAGTCTGCCGATGACACGTTTTCCGGCCTCTCCGACGATCCGTACCCCTTCTATTTGTTCACCCCCGACGGCGGAGCAATGCTGACCTGGTCCCCCGGCTCCAG
>JAJDOJ010000221.1 GCA_022340215.1 Gammaproteobacteria bacterium | reverse complement strand
CTACTGCGCTGATGGGAGCTCGGCTCAAATGCCCCCGATTTTTCGTTGCGTAGGCCCACTATGCGCCTCAAAATCGTGAACATTCGATCTCGCTCTCCCATCATGCTCGCTACGATCACCTAAGTCCGACAGGCTCCTAGGGTACACAGCGACCAAGGGTCTGGCGCACCCCGCTCAGGTCGGTCTGGTATCGCCCTTATCCGTCAGGGCGACCTTGATGTTTTCGTCGATGGACCGTTCGATCTTGCCCTTCATGGGGGAGAGCAGCATACCGAGCTTGATCTTCAGCTCGACGAAACCGTCCCCCATGTCGATCGATCCCGATGCCCCGGAGCGCTTGAAGCGCAGCGAGTCTCCTTCCCACACATAGTCCGCGTCCAGTTTCTTCTTGAGGTCCCTGGCGAGTTCTTCCACGCGGGCCCGAACGACCTCCCGCGGTAACGTGTGCGTACGCTTGATGTGAATATTGGCCATCTCCGGGTCACCATGGCTCTGCTGTTTAACCGGCAAGTATCCAGCTCGGGGAGTGCCCGACCAGCTATCGTTGATTGAACCCCGCCCGCTCATGCAATGCAACCCGAGCCACCCGATGCTCACCGGCGCGTATACAAGGGTAGTAAAAAGCTTGCCAAACCCCCGCCGTTCTGTATGATCGATATATCCTTGACCGGACTGGGGGAAATAACGATGGGTGGTGGTCGCTTGCTGGTTACCGGTATCACGTTCGGCGTCTTCATGACCGAGGCGTTGATTCACTACAACATGGGCAAGGCCGGCCCCGACGGCAAGTTCCAGTTCCATCTGCCTCCGGCAAAGGAATTGATGAAGATTGCGGCGGTGACCGGCACCTTCTCCCTACTCAGCGGCGTGCTGATCGATTCGCTGCAGCGGAAGATTCCGCCCGGGGTCTAGTCGCCCCCGCCCGCCGGTAGAAGACGCGCTACTTCAGCGCGTCCACCTTGTCCGTCCGTTCCCAGGGCACATCGAAATCTTCTCGGCCCATGTGTCCGTAGACCGCCAGCCGGCGGAAAAAGCCCTCTTTCGCCGAACTCAGTTTTTTCAATCCCAGGTCACGCACAATCCCACCCAGCCGAAAATCGAACGCCTGATCGACACGTGAGGCGAGCTCCCGCTCACCCACCGCACCGGTTCCGAAGGTTCGCACCCTGAGGCTCACCGGCTTGGCCACCCCGATGGTGTAGCTCAATTGCACCTCGCACTCCCGCGCCAGACCCGCGGCAACGACGTTCTTGGCCGCGTGCCGTGCGGCGTACGCGCCCACGCGGTCGATGCGCATGGGGTCCTTGCCGCTCAGCGCCGCGCCACTGTGGCGCGCGAACTCACCGTAGGTATCGATACCGGTCTTGCGGCCCGTGAGACCGGAGTGCACGGAGGGGCCACCGCCGACCCGGGCACCCGCCGGATTGATAAATATTAGAGTGTCCGCATCCGGCTTGATCTGCTCGTTTTTCAGAACCGGGTCGATGACGCGGGTCCGCATATCCTCCCTTAGCTTCTGGAGGTCCGCTTCCGAGGCATCGGTCTGCGTCGCGACCATCGTGATACTGTGGATCCGGCACGGTCTTCCGTCGCGGTACTCGATACCCACCTGGGTCTCGCCGTCCGGAAGCAGGTACGGCAGTTGCTTCGCCACCTTTTCCGAATCGAGGAGGTCGGCGAGGCGATGCGCCAGCGAGATCGGCAAGGGGATCAGGTTCGGGGTCTGGTCGCAGGCGTAGCCGAATACGCTCGCCTGCTGCCGGTTGGGAATCGAGTCGATGGCTTCGTCGTCCATGTCATCGAGATCGAACGGGGTGTAGTCCGTCGCCGTGTGATCCATGAAACTCGAAAGGATGGTGCAGGCCTCCGCGTCGAAGACCTTTTTGGGATAACCGACGTCGCGGATCACACGTCGGGCGATCTCGGAGATGTCGACCTTGGCATGCGATGCGTAATGTGTGGAAATGAACATCACGCCACTGGCCACGGCGCACTCGGCAATGATCCGTGCATCCGGGTCCTGGCGGATGAAATGATCGACAATCGAGTCGCTGACCTGGTCGCACAGCTTGTCCGGATGACCGATCGTGACGGACTCGGATGTAAAGATAAAATCTTCGCTCACGCCGTGCTCTCCTGTTCGATTGCCCCACCCAGCATTGTTGTATCCCGCACTTCTTCACCTTCCTCATCCAGACGGAGTGCCGGCTTTGTCGCCTCGTTGGCGATCAGCGGCAGAATGACGCCAGCGGCAATCACCGCGAGATCCCCGGCGCCTAGCGGCGTCGTGCCGAGCAGGCGCCGCAACGCAGGTACCACGCTGACGATGACCTGCAGAATACCCATCCCAGCGATCGCCCGCTTCAGATGGGGATTGGGCGATAGCGAGCCGCCTCCCGGAAAGATCCGGTGCTCGGAACGCGAACTGAAGGAGTGAACCAGTTCGTTCACCGTCAGGGTATTGAACGCCAGTGTGCTGGCCGCCGCACCGATACCGTATCGGCGCACGCCATAGAGGTAGGCGCCCATGGTGCCCACGCCAATGGTCCCCGACTCGAACACCATGCGCTTCAGCGCCTGTCCACCGATAATAGCCTCGTTCGGGTCACGCGGCTTGCGGTCCATGATATCGGGCTCGGAGGGCTCCATCGCCAGCGCCAGCCCCGGAAAGATGTCGGTCACCAGATTGATCCACAGCAGCTGCATCGGGTTCATCGGCTGCCCCAGGCCCATCGCGGTCCCGGCGAGCATGACCTCGATCTCCGTCAGGTTGGTGGAGATCATGAAGTGAATCATCTTGCGGATGTTGTTGTAGATCGTGCGCCCCTGGCGCACCGCGATGGACATCGTGTGCAGATTGTCGTCCTCGAGCACCACATCCGACACGCTGCGGGCGACATCCGTACCCCCGCCCCCCATCGCCACACCGATATCCGCGGCCTTCAGCGCCGGCCCGTCGTTGATTCCGTCCCCGGTCATCGCGACCACGCGCCCCGAGGCCTGCAAGGCCTGTACGATCTTGAGCTTGTGGGCCGGACTCACCCTGGCGAAGACGTGAACGTTCGTGACCAGGCCCGCCAGCAGATCCGGATCCATATCCTCCAGTTTGCTGGACTCGAGCACCTGCAGGGGCTTGTCGCCGCTCAGCCCGAGTTGCTGGCCGATCGCCTGGGCGGTGGCAGCCTGATCACCCGTGATCATGACGGTCTCGATGCCGGCCCGGTGGAACTTCGCGATGAGCTTGTCCATCCCGGCACGCATGGGGTCCGCCATCCCCGCCAGACCCAGCCAGACCAGGCGTTCGGTCTTCCGGGGCATGCGACCTTCGTCGAGAATCCGGTAAGCCACCCCCAGGACCCTGAGCGCGTTCCCCGCCATCCGCTCGTTTGCGGTGAGGATCTCCTGCCGCATCGCCGGGGTGAGCCGAACGAGTTTCCCCGCTTTCATCTGCTGACCGCACATGTCGAGGACCTCCTCGGGACTCCCCTTGACCGCCAGCAGGTGCTTGCCGTCCTCGAAGGGATGCAGCGTCGTCATGTAGGGCCGGCCTTCGGCACGGTCTCGGCAGCGCAATTTGGGAAACTGCTTCCGAAGTGCCTCGACCTTTAGGCCTGAATTCAGCGCGAGGTCCACCAGGGCCTTCTCCGTCGCCGACCCCTCCATGACCCGCGCCTCGGGGGGCCCGCTGAATTCGGTATCGCTGCACAGCGACACCACCTGCATCAGGCGGATGAGTTCCTCTCGATCACGAGGATTGACAACCGCACCGTCTGCAATCAGACGGTGTTCAGACACATCGAAAGCGTTATCACCGGCATGCACCGCGACGACGGACATGCGATTCAGGGTGAGGGTGCCGGTCTTGTCCATGCAGAACACTTGCACCGACCCCAGGGTCTCCACGGCGTCAAGGTGCCGCACCGCCACGTTGCGCTTGCGCATGTCGGCGATGCCCATGGCCAGGGTGGTGGTGGCAACGGCCGGCAGCCCTTCCGGAACAGCGGCCACCGCCAGCGACACCGAGGACTTGAGCATCTCGAGCCACGCATAGCCACGGAGTACGCCCACGCCGAAGACCCCCGCGCAGACGCCACCGCTGATCAGCGCCAGGGAGGTGCCCATGCGATCCAGTTGCTTCTGCATGGGTGTCTCGGGGGCCTCGGCCTCCCCCACCATCGTCTGGATCTGCCCCAGCTCCGTCGCCTCGGCGGTGGCAACGACCAGCGCGCGACCGTTTCCGCCACTGACGTGCGTGCCCATGAACGCCATGTTGCGACGATCGCCCAGCGGGGTGTCCTCGCGGGGGGCGAAGCCATGATCCTTGGAGACCGGCAGACTCTCCCCGGTCAGCGCCGACTCGTCGATGCTCAGGCGATGCGATTTCAGGATACGCGCATCGGCGGACACGTAGGTGCCCGGAGAGAACAGCAGGATGTCGCCGGGGACGATCGATTCGACGTCGATCTCGCCCTCGCGTCCGTCGCGCAGGACCCGCACGGTGCGCACGCCGGTGTCGGCCAGTGAGCTGATCGTCTTCTCGGCCTGCCGCTCCGTCACGAATCCGATCACCGAATTGATCAGGACGACACCGACGATAACCGCGGCATCGAGTATCCCGCCCGTGACGATCGCCACCACGGCCGACGCGCCGAGCAGATAGACGGGGGGGCTGACGAACTGGCCGAGAAATATGGCGATATCTGTTCGCCGCTTGGTCGCTGCCAGGCTGTTGGGCCCGTACAGCTCGAGACGGGATGCCGCCTCGGTCCCGCTGAGACCGTTGTCCGCGGAGAATGCCAGCCTGCGGGTAAGCATTTCGGAATCCATCAGGTGCCAGGGCTCGATCTCCTGCCCCAGCCGCCCGGGGGCAGGCATGGCTTCCGCACAGGCCGTCGCACCGAATACCGGCACCGGCTGACGCGAGGACACCCTTTCCCGGATGAGGCCGGACACTCCCCCCGGCACCGCGGAAAGCTGCGGGCGTCGGGTCTTCCGGGGGGGCCGTCTAACCGGCCTTGCCGGTTTCCCGGGAACCGTATCGTCGAGCAGGGTCTTGATGCAGTCGACCAGGTCGTCGACCGAGAGACCCGGAGCGTACACCACCAGCAGCCGCCCGGTAAGCACATTGGCCGACACGCGCCTTACCCCGTCGATCGCGCCAAGGCGACCTTCCAGCAGGGTTTGAGTCCTTGGCGAGCGATACAGGCCGGCAACGTCGAGACGTATGCGTCCCGGCGTGCTGTGCCTGGATGTCACCATCGGTGGATTGAGGTCCGGCTTGTGTCTAGGCGAAGGCATTATTGTCACCGTGGTGTGGAACCCCGATTGACCTTCTTATCACAGTTTTATGACAACCCTGTTACGGAGAACCGAGACTGATCAACCGTGAAAATCCTACCCGCAACCGATGGCTCGGAGAGCGACCGCACCGCGACACGTTTTCGATCGGGACATCTGACCAGACGGGCTCGAGGTCCTCGGCCTCCGCTCGGGGAAAAAGCCCGGCCTACGCCGCCTCAAGGCTACGGCGCAGTTGAATCCATTGCCTGATGACCGGCTTGCCGACACTGCGCAGCAGCGTCTCCATCACGCCGCCGCGCCGCCGGTTCCTGGAGCGTTGCGGGACGGTGCGGGGTTTGCGATGAGCATCCCGCGAAACGGCTTCGGCGCCGACGAGGCCGACCCGTGCGGGTCTCGGCGCCGGGGCTGGTGTCGGCATTCCACGCACCCAGGGCCACACGTTGAGTACTCCCGCCAGTGACGACGCGACGTAGGTAAGCGAGCAGGCGGTCAGGATCTCCCGGGCCGCCTTCTCCTGCTGCGCGTCGATGTACTGGGCGCGAAGCATCGGCAGCGCCTTGCGGAAACTCGCGTCGAGTTCCGCCGGCAGCGCCGCCAGCTGCGCAACCACACCGACCCCGATCATGGTCAGCGCGATGGAACCGACCACCATCGGTGGAACCGGCGCCCGGGTGGCCAGCGCCACCAGCGGCACCGCGATCAGCATGACGGACCCGGCCTGTCCGGTCACCTGGGCGACCCGCGCCAGTCGCAGGCGCCAGACGAACGGCGGGTAGCCGGACGCGTCCTGCAGGGCGTGACCCACCTCGTGCGCCGCGGTCGTCAACGCGGTCAACGATCGGCGATCTATCTTGTCACGGGTCAGACGCACGGTCCGCGTTTGCGGGTCATAGTGATCGCCGATGTCCGTCACCTCGATGCGCACCGCATTCAGACCATGGCGGTCCAGCAGTTCCCGCACCAGTTCGGCACCCGTCAACGAGATCGATGCGTCGCTCTTGTTGTGGCGATTGAGAACCTGCCGGACCCAGAGTCTCGGTCCGAAGATCAAGGCCGCCGCCGGAATGATGATCAGTACCGGGTGCATATCGATTCCCCCAAACCAAACATACGATGCCAGTATACGACTGGCGGTGGAACAATTTCCCGGGCATCGTCAAACCCGCGGCGGGCAGCAGGATGAATGTCAGGTAAACTCTGCCTCGAAGATCCGAAATCTCTGCTATTTTCTGGGTATGTGCCAGCAGCATCGGCGCCGGGCGCGACTCGTGTGCCCGACTAACATTGCGCGTTGGATCGCATCATGAACCTATTGCTCGTACAACACGGCCAGGCGAAGAGCGAAGCGGAAGATCCGGAACGGGGTCTCACCGAGGCCGGAACGGACGCTGCCGAACGCATGGCGAGGTGGCTGCAATCGACTGACGTCGAGGTCGGCGAGATCCGTCACAGCGGGAAGCGGCGCGCCGAGCAAACCGCGTCCATACTCGCCGAACGCCTTTTCCCACCGCGAGGCGTCGTGGCGGTCCCTGGACTTAAGCCGAAAGATGACGTTCACCAGGCGGCAGAATCGCTCAGACAGATCGACGACAGCGTCATGATCGTGGGCCATCTTCCCTTCCTCAGCAGGCTGGCGGGACTTCTGGTCGCAGGAGATCCCGACTGCGAAGTGGTCCGGTTTCAGTACGCGGGTGTCGTCTCCCTGACAGAGCACGAAGGTCGCTGGAGCGTCGAGTGGATGATCGTACCGAACCTCGTCAAGTAATTCTGCGGCAGCGCCGATGCCGCACCCGGTAAGCCGTCTCGATGGTGGTCCGTGACGGACTCGAAGCTTCGGGCAATGCAGTAGCAACTCGGCCAATTCTCCTCGCGAGCACCGTTCCAGCCCTCGACCGACTCAGACACTCGACGCGGCGCGTGTTCTGTCCGGCAGACATGTTCTACCCGGCGACGCGACGAGACGGAATGCCCCGGCCCGCACTCTCGCCTAATACCTGCCGAAACCGACGTCGTGGCTCGTCGGGATGGGGGAAGACATCGATTGTTCACAAATTGGCGGTGAAGCCGTCCGCAGCAGTGCCGGAACCGGAAGGCGTCCGCCGGTTCACCGATACCATTGGCGATGTGCAGGGATGCTTCGACGATCTGCCGCGGCCGCAGGCGCGGTCAAGGTCCGGAAGAAAGATACGATCGCCGAGATATTGAATGCCCCGGACGGTGAGGCGCTGTTGTTCTGGCTGCGACACCAGCCGTTGCTGCACCAGGACTCCAGGCTGGGATACGCCATGATGCATGCCGGACTCCCGCCCAATGGGATCCGGAACAGGCCCGCAGTTATGCCCGCGAGCTGGAGGCGGTGCTGCAGAACCTCGACTACGAGGATTTCTTTGCGCACATGCGTGGCGAGAAGCCACTGCAGTGAAATGAGGATTCTGTTCGGCCATTGGGCTACGCTGGACGCCAAGTCGGCAAAGAAGCAACGCGTCTATCCCCTGGATAGGGGACATCCTCGCGCCGTCCCGGTTCCCTAGTTCAGAGGAAACACACGAGTGAGATTCATAAGCAGATACATCCTGACCGGTCTGGTAACTATCCTGCCGGTCGCACTCACACTCTATCTCCTGTACTGGCTGGCGGTTTCGGCAGAGTCCGTGCTGGGTGGCATGATCCAGCTCGTGCTCCCGAAAGCACTCTACTGGCCGGGAATGGGTCTTATCGCGGGCGTGATCGTAGTCTTTGTGGTCGGACTGCTGATGCATGCGTACGTCTTTCAGGTATTGTTTGCCT
The DNA here is from genome assembly GCA_022340215.1 of Gammaproteobacteria bacterium. Classification (NCBI taxonomy): domain Bacteria; kingdom Pseudomonadati; phylum Pseudomonadota; class Gammaproteobacteria; species Gammaproteobacteria bacterium. Next base: position 6,072 of record JAJDOJ010000221.1, on the reverse strand, counting down.
GGGCGGAAGAAGTTCTATTCCACATGCCGCTGATCAAGTCGGTCTACCGGGCGATCCGTGATTTCTTCAACTATTTCTCCCCAGGCAGCAAAAAAGAGTTCGAACAGGTGGTCGCGGTCTCCATCGGGGACACCGGTATGCAAGTGATCGGGTTCGTTACCCAGGCGATTCCCGAGCGCCTCCCGGAGGATTTCCGCGAACCGGACAGCATACTGGTCTATCTGCCCATGAGTTACATGATCGGCGGTTATGCAGTGCTGATGCCTCGCAGCGCGGTTCGCCCCCTGAAAATGAACATGGAAGAAGCCATGCGCTTCACGCTGACCGCTGGGATCACCGGTGCCACCACATCCTCCAAAGACACCGTGGAGGCCATAAAAATGTCGAAACACGAGGACGGGGATGGCTAATTTCATTCGCGACAGACCGGAGGCCAATCCCATCGCGGAGATTCGTCGTCTATTCAATCCTGGCGCCGCGCCGCAAACAGTCAGGTTTCTTCCTGTAGCGTCAGGTCCACCTCCATTTCCTGTCCCGCGCGCCAGATCCGCAGAGTGACGCGATCCCCGATTCGATATTCATCCATCCGAGCCAACAGCGATGGAACCGAGTCCACGGGATCATCGTCGAGTTCGAGGATGACGTCTCCGGGAATGATATCGCCACGACGGTCGATCCTGGTGCCACGCAGGCCGGCAGATGCGGCGCTCGACCCCGGCTCGACCTTCAGTACGAGCACACCCTGGACCCCGAGTTCCCTGGTCAGCACGCGGTTGATATCCGCATCCATACCGACACCCAGACTGGGACGAATATACCTGCCCCTCGCGATCAACTCGGGAATCACCCGGTTGACCGTATCCACCGGCACGGCGAATCCGATGCCGGCGTAGGCCCCCGAGGGGCTGTAGATGGCCGTATTGATCCCGATCAGATGTCCCGCGCTATCGAGTAGCGGTCCGCCGGAATTGCCCGGATTGATCGCGGCGTCGGTCTGGATGAGGTGCTCGATCGTCGTGCCATCGTCTCCCGACAGGGAACGGTCCAGGGCCGAAACCAGGCCGCTGGTCAGGGTGTGGTCGAGACCGAAGGGATTCCCGATAGCAAAGACCTTCTGCCCCACCTTGAGATCACGACTCGTGCCCAGAGGTACGGGTGGCGGACTATCGAAAGCCACGTTGATTCTCAGTACCGCAAGGTCGTGTGCCGGGCTGGAGCCGACGAGTACCGCGGGGTAACTGCGTCCGTCATTGAGCCGCACGACAGCCTCGGATGCCCCCTCGATCACATGCTCATTGGTCACAACATGCCCCAGTTCATCCCAGATAAAACCGGAACCGGTTCCCGTGGGAACACTGATGCTGTTTCGAGTCCAGTAGTCGAGTACCCGCTGACTCGTGCTGATGTACACCACGGAAGGACTGGTGCGTGCGAAGATTTCGATGGTAGCCCGTTCGTCCCCAGCCAGTTCTCCACGCGCCACTACGGTACGTGGTTCGGCCGTCAGGCCGACCAGATATCGTTCGATCCAGGGTAGAAACTGCCAGACGACAAAGATCAGTACGACGATCCAGGTAAACCAGCGCAGGCGGCGAAGGATCGGATCTGATTCAACTTGCATCAGAGAACTTCCTTTTTTTTAGACTGCGCATCCCTCGCGGCATGGGCCACAGCGGATACGCCTGCATCCTACCATCCGGGGAGGCGTCGATCCGCTTCGATGCACGGTGGCGAAACCGCCGCCATGCATCGATATCGCCTTAGCGACTGACGGACACCATCACTGTAACGCGACAAATCGCTGCATACCGTCCTCTCGAACCAGCAGCAGAATGCGCTTCTTGCGATCCGCCCTGGCCACTTCCCGAGTGAATGCCGCAGCGTCCCCGATCTCCTCGTGATTGACCTGCAGGATGATCGACCCGGCCTTGTCTGCCGGCGAATCCTCGGCGACTTGCGCGACGAGGATTCCCTGTCCCGGTTCCATGTCGAAAGACTTGGCGAGATCCGGGGTAAGCTGCTGGATCACGATCCCTAGGTAGCCACGCGTGACCTCACCCTGCTCGATCGACTGATTGGCGATCGCCCTTGCCAGATTGCTGGGAATCGCGAAACCCACGCCTATGTAGGTGCCGCAGGCGAGACCGACCGCGCCACCGACGCGAAGGCCTTGCTGGTCTGGCGCAGGCTCTCGACGCCACCATCGAGCGCGTGGGCGGGCCACGCAAGAGATGACGACACAAGAAACAGAATTCCGATGACCGGGCTGTTTTTCATGGCAGCCTCCATTGTCACTCGTCAGCGCACTTCGACCTTGATGCCATGCCGGCGCCCGGACTTTGTTTTCGGGAGTTCGACCCGTAGCACACCGTTCCTGTAGCTGGCGCTGGCCTTGTCGGACGCCACTTCCTCGGGTAGCGGAATCGCCCTTTCGAATCGTCCGTAAGCGCACTCGGTCACATGGTAGCGACCCTGGGTTCGCTCGCGCTGTATCTGCTTCTCGCCGCTGATTACCAGGTAACCGTCACGGACCTGAAGGTCGATGTCGGTCTTTTCCATGCCCGGAGCCTCGAGACGGACCACGATATTGTCGTCGTCATCGAACACCTCGGCGGCCAGGACACCCCAGCCGGTACTACGCTCGGCGATCTCCCTGCGCTCTTCGGGAGATTCCGTCCCGCCTTTTTCCCTTCCCGGATAGAAGCGCGTTATCGCCCCCGCGGCGTGCCGGTACAGCCGTTGCCATCCGTCGACCAGGGAATCCCAGGCTTCGTTCAGACCCTCGCGCAATTGATGTAGTGTCGACATGCCTTTCCTCCTTTCGGGAACGAAGTATCAACTATCAACCAGTCCCGGGCGATCGGCGGGCCGGTTCGGGACCCGGCCCGCGCTCTCACCGGCTCGGACGAGTCAGAGCAGATCGGAAAGCTGCTCCTTGATCTTGTCGAACCATCCCTTGCCGCCTTTCCCGCCGGCAAACTTCGCCTCGATCTGGTCGAGCTGCTCGTACATGGGCTGGAATGACTTCTTGCTGCCATAACCCAGTAACTCGGCCATTTTCAGCTGCGTGCGGGCCTCGGCAAGGAGGTCCGCCATGGTCTTGTCCTCCTTCTCCGTGCGCTCCTTGTTCTCCGCCAGGGCTTCTGCCTTGTTCAGCAGCCATTCGGCGCGCAGCGTGGGCAAGGGAATGACATCGTCGGTGGTCACCACCAATGTGTTGAGGGCTGCCTGCAGCTCCGCCTTGGCCTCGTCAAGCTTACCCGCATCGATCAGCGGCGTGATGGCCTTGATCGCATCCGGGTAGGTCGCCAGTGGGATGCTGGTCGTACGAAACACGATTTCACTGGCCAGATTGGCCACCAGCGGCCTGGCCTTTTGCACGTTACCGTCTTCGAGCAGGTTTTCGGCGTCATGAATCATCGCCTTGACGGTATCGGGGCTCGCCAGCAGATCGTAGGTCACCACCTCGACGTCAACCGGTGCCAGTGCCAGACTCGGCTCGCGAGCCAGGATAAGCTCCAGCTTGCCTGTGGTTTCCTCCAGTGCCGCGAGTGCCTCCTCGGTATTCTTCTCGTCGAGCGCCTTCACGGCCTTTTTGGTCTCGGCCAGAGCGGTCGTTGCCTCGGCAATAATCTTATTGCGAGTTTCCTCGGCCGTTTCCGCCGACTGCTGGTTGACCTGCGGCTGCACCGACTCGGTCGCCGCCGATTTTTCCTGCGGTTCGGCGGGTGGCGCGGTGTCGTCGGCGAATACCGTCGGCGATACGGCGAGCGCCAGGCCGAACGCGGCAGCACGTAGCAATCTGGGATCAAGAATGGTCATCTCGCACCTCCTTAGCACGGATTTCTGAACAGACTCATCTGTCGACTACAGGATCGGATCAACCTTCGATGCGACCCGGGCAATACGCTCCTGTCTCATCTTCCCTCGTATTGTGTACAAAGGATTTTGCGATAAGCATGCCATTCGCGTGGACTACCCGGAATCGCTTGGTAATCCGGGATTCTCGCGGGAACACGGCGTGCCCGCGGCCAGGATGGCCGGTTTTCCGGGGACGGGCACCGGTCGGTTTGACCGGTGCCGCCGACTTGGTTCCCCAACGCGATTCGCGACCTCTATCGAACACCCCCCATCAGAAAGGCCGTTGCCTCCTCCAGTGCCTCGCGGTCGCCCTTGAGCACCAGCACGTCACCTGCTCTCAAACGGGTATCCACCAGTCGGCCCGGCACCCTGATCGCACCGTGACGGACGTCAATGAGTTCGACAGCGCGATCCTCTAGATGCAGTTCCTGAGGAGTACGCCCGCTCGCGTAGTGGCCCTCGGTGACGATGAACGACTCCAACCGTTCGGGATAATCCCGCCCCTGTTTCGCTGATCTGCCCAGCGCGGTGTCATGAAAGAACGCCCGAAGCGGCGCATAGTTCTCGGCGCGGACCACGCTCAGCCGTTCTATCACCCGGGAAGGCGGCACATCGAGCATGATCAGCAACTGGCCGGCGAACGCGAGGCTGGTTTCCAGTCCCTCCGGAAAGATCGTGGCACCGGCCTCTATCAGTCGTTCGTCGTCGCGCCCTCGACGGCTGCGTACCAGCACCGGCACGTCGGAACCAAGCCCTCGGACATGACCGACGATACGCTCGGCCAGACCGGCATCGTCCATCGTGACCGCAAGCGCCCGCGCTCGGTCGATCCCGGCGGCCCGCAGAATCCCGGGTTGCACCGCATTGCCGAACAATACCGGTTCCCCGGCGGCAGAGGCCTGTCGAATCCGCTCGGGATCCAGGTCCAGCGCCAGGGCGGGGATACCCTCATCGGTCAGGATCTGCATCAGGTTCTGACCGAGCCGGCCATAGCCGCAGATGATCACGTGACGATCGAATCCCCGGCCGGACTCGGCAATATGAGCCTCGGCGTCGAGTTGCCGGAACGGCACATGAGTCAGGGACAGCTTTCCTGCGATCTGCCGATTGAAATGCAGGAATACCGGTGCGGCTGCCATGCTCAGGATCAGTCCGCCCAGTACAGGTTGAACCACGGACGCTGGGAAGAGACCCGAGACCAGGGCGCTCGATACCACCAGCAGTCCGAATTCACCACCTTGCGCTAGACAGACGGCGACCCGCCATGAATCGTTCATCGTCTGGCCGAAAAACCTCACCAGGGGCGCCAGGATCAACGGCTTGGCGAGAAGCAGGCCGGCGAGCACCAGCGCAACCCCGGCGGGGGCGTCGAGAAACGTATTCGGATCCAGCTGCATGCCGATCGTCGCGAAGAACAAACCCAGCATGAGGTCGCGAAACGGTCGAATATCCGCCTCGACCTGGTGTCGAAAGACCGTCTCGCCCAGGAGCATGCCGGCCATAAAGGCGCCCAGCGTCGGCGACAGATCGGCCAGCGCCGACAGTCCCGCCGCAGAGACCGCGAGTACCAACGCGGTCATCATGAACAGTTCCGGCGATCGCGTGCCCGCCACCCAATGCAGGAACCGTGGCAACAGCCTGCGTCCCATCAACACCAGGGTGAGGAATACGAGGACCGCCTTGGCGACCACCCATCCGAGCGCCGCCGACAACCCCACCGGATCGGCAACCAGTACCGGCAGGACGGCCAGCAGGAGGACGGCAGCGATGTCCTGGAAAAGCAGAATCCCGGTGACCAGCCGTCCATGCGGGGCGGGTAACTCCATCTGCTCGCCCAGCTGCTTGAGCACGATGGCCGTAGAGGACAGCGCCAGCGCACCACCCAGCACGACGGCCTCGACGGCCTGAAATCCCAACACGAACGCCACCAGGCCCAGTATCGATGCCGTGAACAGCATCTGAGCACTGCCCAGACCAAGGACCATGCGTCTGCCCGCGAGCAGGCGAGGCAGCGAGAATTCGAGCCCGATGGTGAACATCAGCAGGACGACGCCCAGCTCGGCAAGCAGCCGCGTGGCGGCGCCATGCGGGAGCCAGTCCAGGCCCGACGGCCCGACCAGTACGCCGCAAGTCAGATACCCGAGAATGGGAGAAAGGCCAAACCGCTGGCACAAGGCGACCAGCATGGTCGCGATGACCAGCACGACCACC
>JAJDOJ010000220.1 GCA_022340215.1 Gammaproteobacteria bacterium | reverse complement strand
CCCCGGAAGTTGGCGCTCGTTACCCGGGGAAGGGAGTCGCAACTCGACCTGGAGGGCAACCTGATCCTGCCGTGGACCGGGCGCATCGATTTTAGTTACGAACTCAGCGGTCAGCAGCTGTCCCGGCTTGGCCCGCTGATCCACCGTCCGCTGCCCGATCTGCGCAAGTTCTCGATCCGGGGCGCGATAGCAATGGACGGCGAAACGCTGAACCTGACCGATCTGGCGGCTGCGGCAGACGGCCTCGAAGCAGAGGCAAACGTTACGGTGTCCGGTCTGCAGACCAGGCCCGCCATCTCCGGATCGATCGCAATTGCAGGTCTCGACCTCGCTTCCCTCCCGGGCCGCCCGCCACCCACCAACGCCCCTGCAGCCGAGGAAACGCGCCTCCTGCCCAGGGTGGAACTGCCGGTGGAAGCCCTGCGTGCCATCGACATGGACCTCGACCTCCATCTGACCGATCTCAAGTGGCGTGACGAATCGATCGGCTTGTTCCAGTTGAAAACCAGGCTGAAGAATGGAAACCTGCTCGTCGATCCGATTCGCGGCGACCTGACCGGCGGCGGCAACCTGCTCGGGCGCCTGGAGTATCGTGCAGCCCTCAGGACCCCCACCGCGAACATCGACATCAACGCCAACGACTTCAACTACGGCAGGTGGCTCAACGGCGGGGACATGTCCGCATCGGCCCGCGGCCTGGCCGATTTTCATCTGGACCTGGCGGGCAGAGGCAGGACGACGAGGCAGCTGCTGACAAGCGCCTCCGGGGTGCAGACCATCGTCGCGGGTCCGGTCAGGATCAAGGGGAAGAACCAGCTCCGTGCTACGGTAAACATCATGAACGTCGTCAACGCCATGTTCCCGCGGGCCCTGAAGAGGCTGGAAGGCGGCCGCGGGAAAGCGGGTATCATCTGCTTTGCGTCGCACTGGGACGTGAACGATGGCGTCGGCAGGAGCGACGAGATCATCCTCGACGGTCTACACACCGACATCGCGGCCAGTGGTGCGGTCAACCTCTACTCGGAGGAGATCGATTTGCTTGTTTACCCTCGCAGCAAGGGGGTGGGACTGATCGACGTCGCCATTCCGGTCAGGGTTACAGGCACGATCACCATGCCACATATCGAGGCCGCGGAGATCCCGAGGGTCAGTGCACTGGGATTTCTGAATCTGTCCTTGGCCAACCCCAGGTACCTGGTGGAGACCCTGGAAGGCCTGCCTTCGGTGCTTACCGATATCGACAAGACTTCGGAAGGAGTGGAAACGAACCGCTGCACGGAAGCCATCGTCAAGAGTGACGAAAGATCTTCCGCTGCAAAAGACATCCGAGGCCTCGGTAGCCGCATTCGCGGCCTGCTGCAACGCTTCGAAGGAAACGGAACCCCTCCACAGCCCGACAGCACAGACCCTTGAGGAAGGATCAGCGACATGAACCAACACCCCATCCGGATGCTCGCCATCCTGTCCGTGCTCCTGCTCGCCGCCGCAGAGGCTAACGCGACACAATTGCGACTCGTGACGAGCGTCTGGCCACCCTACGTTGCGGAGAACCTGCCCAATGGCGGCCTGGCCATGGACATCGTGCAAACCGCTTTCGAGCGGGCCGGCTACTCGACCGACGTCAAGGTACAGCCTTGGACGCGCAACCTGCAGGGTGTGGAGATCGGCGTCTATGACGTAGTCTGTACGATCTGGTACACGGACGAGCGCGCCCGGAAACTGGCGTTCAGCGAACCCTACCTGCCGACCGAGATCGTATTCATCAAACGCCGCGGGGGAAACTGGACCTTCCGGTCCATGAGCAGTCTGGACGGCCTGACGGTCGGTACGGTCTACGACTACGCCTACGGAAAGGAATTCGATGAGGCCACCAATTTCCGCAAGTTACCGCAGAAACACCTGCTGCAGAACCTGCTCATACTAATCAACGGGCAAATCGACATGACGCTGGACGACCGGCGCGTTCTGGAGCATGATATCGCCGAATACCTCTCCATGAGTGCGGACAAACTCGAATTCGTATCCCCGCCACTCGAAAAACGCGAGTTGTACATCGCTGTTAGCAGGCAAACCCCCGGTTATGAAAAAATCGTCTCCGACTTCAATCATGCGCTGGCAGGCATGCGAAGTGACGGCACCTACGAAAGCATCCTTGCACGGCACGGCGACGCCAGGTAGCGGATTAGGGGAGATACCACGACGCGCGGTGGAAGCCATCCGGAAACGCGCGCTGAGACGCAGCCTGCTGCAGATCTCGCGCCAGTGCACCATGGAAGAAGAAGCCGGCGAACCCCACGCGATCGCAATCAACGAGGAATGAGGAATGACGATGCGTCGGGGCACACCGTCGGCCTCGTCGCCCGATGGATAACAAATCGGTAAATCCACAGGGGGGGAAACCATCATGAGACAGTGGTTCAGGGCCGGATTCGCCGGCATCTCGTTCTTCGTTCTCGCAACGGTCTGTCTGCCCGTCTCGGCGAACCTCGATGCTTCGGTCAAGGCCCGTGGACTGGTCGACAACGCCAGGGTGACGCTGGACAACATGCTCGCGGATTCACGGAACACGTGGTTCCATGAAAAGTTGAAAGGCGCCAAGGCAATACTGATCGTCCCGCAGATGCTCAAGGGCGGATTTATCTTCGGCGGTTCCGGTGGAAGCGGCGTCATGCTGAACAGGGACGACGCAAACGGCCAATGGAGCTACCCAGCCTTCTACACCATGGGATCGTTCACCTTCGGACTGCAGATCGGGGCGCAAGCCGCCGGCGTCGTATTGCTAGTGATGACGGACCGCGCGGTGGACGCCTTCATGAGCAACAAGGTGCAACTGGCTGGAGATCTGAGCATCGCCGCTGGGCCGATCGGCGGAGGCGCCCAGGCCGCAACGATCGATATCTATGCGTTCTCCAGGAGCAAGGGGGCCTTCGTCGGCGCCACGCTCGAAGGCTCGGTCATCGCGGTGCGCAACAGTCTCAACGAGGCCTACTACAATCAGAATGTAAGACCCGTCAATATTCTCGTCACGCACTCCGTAGTCAACCGTCAGGCGGACCCGCTGCGCCAAGTGCTGGCAAAGGCCGGGCAACCCATGCCCATCGCCTTGTCCCCCGAAAAATCCGCGCCAGTGGATGAAGGTACTCCAGCGAACGCATCTGCTTCGTCGACTTCCGGGACCGTGGCGCCCCAACCTTGATCTTCAAGCGGACCCGGGTTTATCCGACGAGTCCGGAGGCCGCAGACACCCGCAGTTCCAGCACTGGGCAAACTGTCCCTCTATCCGCTCCCTACAACCGGGGCAGTCCCAAGCGTCACGGCCCTCGCCATCGCGCAATGCGGCATCGATCAGGCTGCGCGCAAATTCCGCGTCCCGATTGTCGGCAACCCAGAGTTCCGGCCAGCATTCGTTGACCGGCAGTTCGCCCGCAGCGCTGCCGAGATGTTCGTTCCGAATCACGCAGCGAATGCCCCGGTCTTCGAGCACCTGTTTCAGAAAGCCGGGAAAGACGGCGTTTTGCGCCGTGAATACCTTTCTCACGCGTCACAGACCGCTTTCGCTGCAGATGCCTTCGTCGCAAAACCTCACCCCACCCCCGCCAAGCGCAGTACGAGCCTGACCACGCCCCAGACGATGAGAATGAACAGTCCGGTGAACAACAGGCCGATCAGTACGTAGTGGGAAGGTTTTCCGTGGGCGAAATCGCGTTCGCGATTCGCCGAACTCTGGATCCCCAGAAACGCCGCAAGCACGCTTTTCATAACATCGAAGAACCCGTGGCTCTCTCTCTCGGACATACCGATTTTCCTGATACAGTGAACAACAGACCCGTAAACCGGCCGGCGTTCATGGCGCAACGTCCTGATACGGGAACAGACTGGAATTGTATCGCACCATTCCGGTCCGTGTGGATCGCTCGCTTTCTATCGACGAAACCGGCGCGTCAGTTGCTGCGCTCGGTTCCATCTCGGAGCGTGGTCAACAGGGCGCCTCCGGCGACAAAGAGGATCAGCAGGGACAGCAGCCCGATTCGCGGGTTGCCGGTCAGTCCCCCTACCCAACCGACCATGACCGGCGGCGATCCCCGGCGGGAGGCTCCGTCACCCGCCTGAATAGCGGAATCGAGAACACGGCCCACCACAGCGCCACCAGCACGAAGGCGACCCGGACAGCCTCGCCGGCATTTTCCAGACCGAACAGATCTGGATTCAGGCTCATTCCGACGCACGCCGCGAACAACAGGCCTCCCCCCAGATAGCCAAGACCGAATCCAAGTGCCGAAACTGTCTCGTAGCGGGAACGCGGCGCGACAGTCACCAGCAGGGCATCATAGAAAATGTTGCCACCCATGAATCCGACGGTTGCCAGAAAGTAGGCGATCGCCGCGACCATCCATGCCCCCTGCGAAACGCCGTACAGGCTGGCTGTCGACAGGATGCCGAGCGAGGCAAACGCGAACGGGAAGGTCTTGCGCGATCCGCCGGCATCGGCGATAGCCCCGAGCACCGGGGCACAGAGCACGATGACCAGGCTCGACAACGAGTTGGTCACCCCGAGGCGGAAGGTAATCGCCTCGCCCGCCTCGCCGGCGTTCCAGTAGTCACGGAAGAAGACCGGGAAGAACCCGGACATGACCACCGTGGCGAAGGCGGAATTGGCCCAGTCGTAGAGAGCCCAAGCAACGACCTGTGTTCTACCTCCGGAGGTGCCGGATTCCCTCAAGACAGCGCGCTTCCCGTGGCCGGACCGCTGGCCTTGCCAGACGGCCCGCGCGCGCCTAGAAACGCGACGAATTCGTCCTTTGGCATGGGTCGACCGACATAGTAACCCTGTGCGTAGTCCGCACCATGTGCACGCAACCACATCAGTACGTCCTCGCGCTCGACGAACTCGGCGACGGTCTTCTTGCCAAATACGCGCGCGACCTCGATGACAGCCTGAACCAGTATCTGGTCGTCGGTCTTATCCACCAGGTCCCGGATGAATACGCCATCGATCTTGACGTAGTCCACCGGAAGCTGCTTGAGATACTTCAGGGACGAAAAGCCGGTCCCGAAATCGTCGATGGAAAACGAGCAACCCAGTTCGCGCATCATCTCCATCGCCCCGTGCGCCGTGGCAAAGTCCGTTACCGCCGCGGTCTCGGTAATCTCAAATATCAGGTGTTCGGCTACCCCGGGGTGTTCGTTCAACAGCGCCTTTGCGTTAGGAAAAAACTCCCTGTCGTCAAAGGCATAGGCGGACAGATTCAATGAAATATCGATCTTCAACCCGTCTTCGATGAACACCTCGACCTCAGCTATCGCACGCCGCAGGACATAGTTGTCGATCGCGCGAATCAAACCACTTCGCTCGGCCACGCCGATAAACTCCCCCGGCATCCGCACACTGCCGTCCAGATCCACCATTCGTATCAGTGCCTCGGCGTGCGTGACCACATCGTTCGCCAGATCCAGGATCGGCTGATAGTAGAACACGAGGCGATCCTCCGACAGGGCGCGCTCGACGATTGACTTGGTTTCAAGCTCGGTCTGCATCTGTTCGCGGCCGTGGGCCTCTGCCGAGTACAGTTGCCACCTTCCCCTGCCCGAATCTTTCGCCTGGTACATGGCGAGGTCCGCGATCACCAGCAGGTCGTGCATGTCGTCGCCGTGAGTCGGGAACAGCGCAATGCCGATACTCGCCGACATCCCCTGCGACTGCTGTTCATCGCCGATCCGCAACTCGGATAGTGCCGTCTGTATCTTACCGGCCGTGTCGAAGGCGCCCCCCGCATCGGTTTCCGGAAGCAGAACAGCAAACTCGTCACCGCCCAACCGGCAAACGGTGTCGGTACCTCGTACCGTGGACTGCAACGTCCTTGCGACGGCCTTGAGCACTAGGTCTCCGTTCTGGTGTCCGCTGGCATCGTTGATAACCTTGAACTGGTCGAGGTCGAGATATAGCAGGCTGCCTTCGTGGTCGTAGCGCTTCCCCTCGGCAATGGCGCGCTGCAGTTCTTCCTGGAATCGACGGCGGTTATAGAGGTTGGTCAGAGGATCGTGATCGGCAAGCCAGGCGAAGCGTCGCTCCGCATCTCGCTGTTCGCTCACATCGAGACCCACCGAGAGCACCGTGATGTCACCTTCTCCCGCATCAATGCGGGAGTGCCGCCACGCGATGTCGTGCGCCTCGCCGTCTCGACCTCTGACGCGGGAGTCGTGCTGAAACCGCTGTTTTCGGCCCGCGGCAAGCTCACTTAGCGACCACAGGGTGTCGTCGGTCCTGTCTTTGGGGACGAGAATGTCACTGAATCTCAACCCGCCCCCCGTCTGCGGATCCAGCAGGTCCGAGCCGAAACGATTGATGGCAATGATCCGCTGATCGCTGTCGAGTGTCAGGACGACGGCCTGCGCGGTGTCCAGCAGGCGACGCACGAAATCCCTTTCGCGCTTCAGATCGCGAGCGCGTGCGCTCAATTTCTCGGTCCTCGATTTGACCCCGGCCTCCAGGGTCTCCAGCCGGCGCGACAGGTCGATCGCCGTGGCGTCGAGGATGTCACTCTCGTCGGCAAACCACTTGTAACTCCGCGAGCGCGCAGCGATCGCCGCTCGGGCACTTTCGAAGTCACCGGAGCCGAGCAGAGGCAGGGTCTCGGCAGTGGAGCGCAACCTCGACAACGGGCGCCAGAGCAACGCCGCCAGCAAAAGCTCGGCCACGAGCAGACCGGACACCCCCAGGAAGATGTTCTTCTGGGTAGCGGCCCTGATCTCGACGATGGGCTGACTGACGTCCGAGATCAGGATCCAGGCGCCCATGGATCCGCCGCGGTAGCCTGCGAGCGGGACGGACTGGATCCTGAAATGCAGGCCTTCCCAGGTTTCAAGCACCCCGTCCTGGACCTCCTTCGGGGAATAATTCAGGGTCGTTTCCATCAGGAGGGGAAGGCGGTTCGCCGCAGTCGTCAGCGCCAGCAGGTGCATCTTCCAGGCGGGGAGGACACGACCGGGTCCGGTGCCGTAGGCCGCTGAGTCATCGGCAACGACAAGCCCGATATCGGTTTCCGTCGACGCCTGAAAACCGAGGACGATCTCGCTCAGCGATCGGGCGAACAATACGACGCCTTCCCTTTTCCCATCGACCATCAGCGGGGCGGCTGCATACAGTCTGCATCCCCGCCTGCAAGCCATCGCCGTCACGGGACGTTCTTCCCGGTTCACCTGCTCGATCCAGGGGGGCGAACCGTCGGCGATCGAGGTCAGCGGATCCGCCTGCCCGAAGGCGGCCAGCAGTCGATTGTCCGGCCCGTAGAACCTGGCGGAATCCAGACCCTGATCGAGCTGCAACTCGCTCCAGTACCGGCCGAAGGTCTGAACCAGATCGTTCGGATCTTCGGAGACCAGCGCGGATTCGATACCGCCAAGATCTCCGGTCAGCGACGCCGTCCGCGCAAGTTCGCGTTTGTCGCGCTTGATCAATCCCCTCAGGGCCTTTACCCGCGCTAGGTGCAACAACGCCTGCTGCTGCTCGAACTGCCCGTCGAGACTGGCCTGGCTCAGCAAGGTAAAACCGAAAACGATGCCGATCAGGACGAGACTCGTCAGCGCCATCGCCTTCCATTTCAGGCTGAACTGGCGCTGTCTCGCGGGTGTGACTCGGCTGGGAGGATCGACCTGCGTCATATTGACCGGTGAGTTGGCAAACGACTAAGGCGATTGCCGGAAAATGGCATACCAGATTGCGCCGGATTTTCGTTCGTCATCAAGGCGCGACAACAGGCGCATAGTGGATCTATGTCACTGTTGTCACAACACAGAGGACGGACGAAAAGACAAGCAGGATGGTATG
>JAJDOJ010000219.1 GCA_022340215.1 Gammaproteobacteria bacterium | reverse complement strand
GATCGGCTTTATCCGCAATACCCTTACCGGACCTTGGCTGGATCCGCAGGAGATCGCCCAGCGGCTGAACCGACCCTTTCGATTACGCTTGATCTGGGCTCGCCCTGCATGCGATCGCCGCCACTTGTCCGACAGGTGGGGGGCAGCCTATCGCCTGACTCCTACAAGCCTCTATTCGGGCGTCTCTTGAGCCAGGCCGATGGCCGCCGACGCCGTTTCCCGTGAGACACGGTGCGGCCAATCCTCAGATTGGCCGCGTGCCTCCTTCACCGAGAATCTTCGTGCGTCGGCGCTGAGCAGGGACATCGTACATTGAATGGGTCGGGTCGGGCGGGGCAGCGATGGCCATTCCGCAGGGGAATGCGTCAGGGTTGCTTTGGGAACTGCCGTTCCGGCATTGGGATCTGACCGGGCCTGCAGAGGAACCCCCACCAGAGACGGGTTGCGACCACGCCTCCGGTGGGGCCAGACGCCCAGAAACGTTACTTCTTGGGCTCGTAGTGGAACTTCATGCCAGCGAGCGCGGCCTCGTACATCAGACCGCCGCGGGCCACGGTGAACACCGCCATGCCTTTGGTGTACTTGCCGACAGTATCGGCAGTACCTCTACCGCCGCTGATGCCCCCGGAGCTACCCTGGGTCGACGCTTGGGCGGATGCCCCGGCGGTGATCGCCACGGCAGTTGCCTGCGCGGCGAACTCGAACTCACCTTTGGTGAATTCGTCGAAGGCACGCTCGTCCTCGAAGAAGATTATCATGCTGTAGACCTGACCGCCGAGCTGGAAACCGATGCTCAGCTGGATCATCCTGGTATCGCCGACCCACACGCCCTTCTTGTAGACGCGGCCGTTGCCGATCGCACCGCCGATGCCCGCGCCGCCCTTGCCGATGTTCGGGAACACTGCGTAGCCGTAGGCGCTGTCGAAGAATTTACCGCTCTCGCCAGCATCCTTGAAGGCCTTGATCGTTTTTTCATAGCTCTCGCTGTCGTCGTCGGCCCAGGCGGTGTTGGCCAGAGGCAGTGCAAACAGCAGTACCAGAAAATACCCCAAATATCTCGGTTTCATGTAATTTCCCCTCATCAATGTGTCGGCACCGCGTGCCGATTCTAAAACCACGTCTGGACGCGAGGTTTTCCGTGCGTCCCCGCATGGGACACCGAATACATCGGTGGCGCTATTGTCCTCCTCCTCCATGCCACTCGCAACGGTTTCCCCGCGTGGGTCCGGCTCGGACCGCCCGGCGCAGCATATCCTAAAAACGGATCGTCGCGAACACCTTGGGCCCGTGAAACAGATAGTCGACCTCGTACTTCTGCCCGCCGTTTGTCTTGTTCTGATAATCGACGTTGAAGGCGCTATAACCCGCTCCGATGCCCACATGTTCGAACAGTTCATAGACAGCCAGCAGGTCTCCGGCCAGGAGATAGCCCTTGAAATCGTCGACCGCGAGATAAAAGGCCAGCAACCTCAAGGACATCGAGAACTTTTCGGTGAAGGCGTAACCTCCCGTGAGGCCAATGTCGGGCAGCGGCAGTGTGATCTGCGCCGTATCGCTCTCGACGCTGCCGCCCGCATTTCCGACCTCGACCGAGCCCCGCAGGCGCGATGAAAGGCTAGCGACGTGCAGGCCGGCGGTGATCCCGATCTCCTTGCGCCCGTCGTTAATGAACGAATAGCCGTAACCCAGTCTCCCCAGCTTGAGGTCGACGCTGCTGTCCACCGACGCGCCCACCGGGAAGCTCAGGTCGCCCCAGTTGATCTCGCCTCCGATCTCCTGTTCTCCCGAGCGGTTCAGCGCGAAATACTCGGCGACGATCCGATTTTTCGGGTTGATGCGCCAGTTGAACAGGAAAAACGGGACCGCCGCGCTGGACTCGAGCCCCAGCAGGTCCTCCACGTCGATCTCGGTGCCGGCACTGCCGTCCGAGGCGTCCAGGCTGATTGTGGTGCTGACCTGGGGAATGAACCCGCCACCAATGAGTGTGAAGCGGCTCAAGAATGCCTCGTTGGTCCATCCCTGAGGTTCGGCAGTGGCAGGGGATGAGTTGACGGTCATCAACATGCCCAGGGTCAGCATCAGTGAAAACAGGCGTCCATTGCAGTCAGTCATTCGTCTTGTCCTTTTCGAGCATGCGCTCGACCTCGTCTACATCCGTCGGGTGGAGAAATACCCGTGTCACGGTGCAGCCAATTTCAACAGGGAGAAGCGGGGGTGTCAGGCAGCGCGGAGAGCGACCATCTGTGGGAACATTATAGGCACATCGCTCGTACGCGTAACGGAATATCCTTGTCGGTCCCGATCAGAGCGTGGGAAGCCGTCGGGTGTTCGTTCACGTACGGGCTCGCAATCACTTGGCTCAGGCAGTCCAGGGCCGCGGTCCCTTGTGCCACCGGGCTGCTTATGAATCCCGTCAACGAGGTCTCTCTTGCGCCTTCGCCTGGTGCCTGGAAGGAAGCCTTCAGCCCTCCCTTTGCCGTCGGTCTTAAAGGCGATTGCCGGAAAATGACATACCAGATCGCGCCGGGTGAGCTGCGAAGCAGTGAACGGCTTGGGCAGGAAGCCCAGACCGGTGCCCAAGCAAAGCAGGGACAGCGCCGCGCCGGGATCGTTCGTCATCAAGGCGCGACAACTGGCGCATCGTCGAACGATGTCACTGTTGTCGCAACACAGAGGACGGACGACAAAGGCGAGCAGGATAGTATGTCATTTGACAGAAATCGCCTCAGTATCACTCTCCTTCGTGTCCTGAGAAATCGGAGCGATACACCGTATGCTTTCCCTTCAGCCACAGGCGGTTAAACTCCGGTTCCATTGTCCAATCATCGATTCGGAACTCTTCAGCAAGGGATTCCGCCTCTCCTCAGGGGTAACTCTCTCTGCCAAAACATCGCCCGCAGGTGCCGACGGCGCCGTCATGTTATTCGCTATCCTGTTGATTTATCTGCCGTAATATAACGGTCAGAAAAGCATCATCTTCCCTCTATAAATCGAGGTCATCGCGCTGCTATGTAGAGGTCATGGACGCGGATCAGGGACGCGGATCAGGGACGAATCAAGGTAGCAAGTTCAGACGAATCGACCCGATGAGGCGTGTAGCCATGACAAACCAATGCAGATTATCAGACCTCCTTCCGGTATCCGTTATCGCTGCTGTTCTGGCACTTGGTGTCACGGATCCGGCGGAGGCCCGGGACAGCTGGCAGGAGAAGATGCTCTTCAATCCGTCAGTGAGCCAGCTCGAACTCGAGAAACGTGGCAGGGTCATGATCTACGATGATATTAAGGAAAGCCAGGTTGCTCGGGCAATGGACCTCGAGTTTGAACGAATTCAGTCAATGATGTTTGTCCGCACGATTGCCACGAATTCCGAAGGCAGAGTTCTCCGCGACGAGGAAACCGGGGATGTGGTGGTTGAGGATGATGGCTGCTGAAACGTCTCTGAATCAGGCACGTACCGAACTATGCAGAGGAGTGCCTTGCCGTGAAAACGCCGTGAGAGATATTGAACGAGGGTGGTAGTTGGAAGGAGGACAGCCATGAAAGACCTTGACGGGACAATCGTAATCGTTTTCACGTTATTTGTGCCAATTTCTCTGCTTGCAGCAAGCGACTCGCTGACGACTTTCAAGGCGATGAAACCGGAACTTGCCCTTGTGGTCGCACAAGCCTCCATGGCGGCATGTCGCGAATCAGGTCATCAGGTATCGGTGGCTATCGTGGACCGTTCTGGCATTACTCAAGTCATGTTGCGCGATCAATTGGCAGGACCCCATTCATTGGAGACCGCCCGCCGCAAGGCCTGGACGGCGGCGAGCTTCAAAGGCGACACACGCTCTATTGCACAAGCAACACGACCCGGGAGCGGACAATCCGGTGCTCGGTTCGTCACTGAGGCCATGATGGTTGGAGGTGGTGTGCCTCTATATGCTGAGGGGGTACTTGTGGGCGCGGTTGGCGTCTCGGGCAGCCCCAGCGCTGACGAGGACCAGAAGTGCGCTGAGCAAGCTGCCGCTGCTCTAGAGGAGAAAATGTTGTTCTGATTGCAGTCTCTCAAGGCTACTTCAAGATATCCTGTGCTCAACCTAGCCGGTGATCTCGAAATGCCCATTCTACCGATCGTGTTATGGCTCAATCTGTCTATGGCGATCGACCCGCTACACGCAGAGGAAAATACCGATGCAATCGAGGCCATGGAAGAATACCTCGATTTTGCCGACTACCGGGGGGCGACGATCTTTTCTGAACAAATACCCGCCCAGGCCTGGAAGAACTTTTTCATTGTGGACGCCCGCGATGCGGCACAGTTCGAGAAGAAGCACATACCCGACGCGGTGAATATCGAATGGCGCCAAGTGCTCGCACGCCGATCCGAGTTTCCGAAAGACAAGCCAGTTCTGATTTACTGCAATACTGGAATGCTATCGGCCCAGGCGGGATTCGCGCTTCGTGTTGCCGGTTTCGATAATTTGCGGATCTTGCAGGGCGGGATGCGCGAATGGCGGGCAAAGGGCGGATTTGAGGCTTACGAACGTGAGTTGAACGCGCCACAGCAATAAGTTACGTAACCCCAGACTCCCCCCAACATCCCGGCGTAGTGTGGGCAGGCGGCGCCCGCACCAATAGGGCGAAATCCACGGACTGTCCATACGGAGTCCGGCCGCCAGATCTAGCCGTCCTTACCCACAGATATCCCTTAGGACCCAAAGTTAGCTATATCTGCGTTGCATCTCATGGCTCAGACCTCGCTGGCGTTCCAGTTCCGGAACGCCAGCACCCAGGAGGAAATTCCCGGATTCGCGTCGTCGCGAGTCAAGATTTCCTCTCCGATACCCGCGAGCATTTCCCGAAACTCACGCACGGTGCTGTCCCATTCCGCATCGGACAAACCCGGATTATCCATCATGGTGTCGGCCGCGAGCGAACCGGCACCGGCCCACAGGGAATTCGCGTTGATCTCCTGCCAGAACCGCGTCTTGTCCGATTGATACAGTCTTCCCAGCGATGCTATCTCGTCTGCACGGGGGTGCCGGATCCGGACCAACAGGCCGTGCAATCGCTCCAGCAGTTCGGATATCACGAGACAACGGATTCAGGGGTCGGGCGGACAGGTGATTCGCGCTTTATCGCATGCATGAAAATGGCTTGTCCAGCAGTTCCGTTCCAGTTAAGGCGATTGCCGAAAAATGGCATACCAGATTGTGCCGGATTTTCGTTCGTCATCAAGGCGCGATAACAGGCGCATAGTCGATCTATGTAACGGTTGTCGCAACACAGAGGACGAAAATACAAGCAGGATGGTATGTCATTATGACAGAAATCGCCTAAAGCCAGATTCGATTGGTCTATCATAAGCTGCTCTGAATAGAACCCGCGGTAATAACAGGAGCCGCCTCCTGGGCGGAATGAAGAGTGACGGGAGGCTCGGGTCGACGCAAGATGCCCCGCGCCGCAATGGTAGCAACGGGGTGAAGGATTGTCGCGGAGCAAACTCCCCGTTCGTAATCATCCAGACAGGTTCTATTGTTCCCCGTCACCGACTTTTACGGTTAAGGGCTTTCGGTCCCGCTTGCGGTTTTCCTCCGCCCACCAGCCGATTCGCAGGCTGATCTTGTGCGTGCTGTCCTCGCGCGTTGCCGTGAGTTTCAGCCCTAGCCAACCCCTCGGGTTCCATGACGATCTCGCCATCCTCGTCACTGAAGGTCAGACGGCCCTCTCCGAGTCCGCCTGGTGATCGACTCCAGCATCGAGCGGATGGAATCGGCGTCCTGGAGGGGTTCGTGCCGGAAGATGTTTTCGCTCGTTCTCATTCGATGGGTCCTGTTCTCGTACCGAGTGTGGGAGGTTCCTTGAATCGGATGCTTTTCCGGGCTGCGCGTCGCCAACCCGGCTTCTTGGGGTCAGTGATCCCGGCGTTCGAACGGTCAGGCGCGGATCTTTCGGGATCTCTCCTTGCCGTTTACAAGTTTAGCCGGGGAGAAAACCTTGATGGCCGGGTAATCGTTGCTGATACCCAGCACCAGGCCTTCCGGACGGACGATCGTGGCCGATGCCCCGTATCCGCTTAGCCCCTCCTTCTTACGCGTGTTCCGGTCCAGGGTCACACTCGAAATTGATCATTCCCTTGCGCAGCACGACACGCTGGCCGTGCAACAGCCTGCGCCGGCATTCACGGTTGCCCGGTATGCCCCGCATGGATTTCGGCTCCGAAAGGTATTCGTCCGC
>JAJDOJ010000218.1 GCA_022340215.1 Gammaproteobacteria bacterium | reverse complement strand
TTGTCGATCACGGAATAATAGAAGCTGTCTCCCGTGATCATCCTGAACGCGGCACCGAGCGATAGGTCGGCGATCAACAGAAAGACGACGGCCAGCAAGACCCCCGATGTGCGGGGATAACGGTTGAAGATCCGCGTTTTCCGTGTCACCGGTTCCGATGTGGTGTCCATCTGTTCGATCCGTGCCTCGCGACCGACCAGGCCGTTGATTGGCTGGCAAGGTTCAACACGGCGCTGGGAGGACCCGATAAAACGCGACGTGTACCGGGGGCTGTGGCAATCGTGGGGATCCGCCACGGGTGTCGGTCCGCAGGGGTTTTCAATGTCGGCTTGGATGCTTCGGAACCCGCAACGCGGAAATGACGATTCACGAGGATGTCTGAACTGGTCGGAGTGAGAGGATTCGAACCTCCGACCCCTGCCTCCCGAAGGCAGTGCTCTACCAGGCTGAGCTACACTCCGAATCGATCAGTACTTGCGCTGCACCGAGAACTCCGCCAGCGCGGTGAGCGCATCCCTGAACTCGGAATCCGGCAGCCCCCGGAGCGAAGTCATCGCGCTATCGGCCTCCCTGCGCGCAATCCGATCAGTGTAAGCAATGGCTCCCGTAGATTCAATCGCCTCCAGTACCGCGTCGATCTTTTCCAGTCCGCCTTCCTCGATGGCCTTGCGGATCAGGCCGGCCTGGGATTCCGTTCCGCTATGCATGGCGTAGATGAGCGGTAGCGTGGGCTTCCCCTCTGCCAGGTCGTCACCGATGTTCTTGCCCATCTCGGAACTGGAGGCGCTGTAGTCGAGTACGTCGTCGATCAGTTGAAATGCGGTTCCCAGGTGCATGCCGTAGTTCGCCATGGCGTCTTCCTGCTGGCGCGCCAATCCACCCAGCACCGCGCCGAGCTGGCTGGCGGCCTCGAACAGCTTGGCGGTCTTGGACTGGATCACCTCCATGTAGCGCGCCTCGGTCGTGTCGGCATCGTGGCAGTTCAGCAGTTGCAGGACCTCACCTTCCGCGATGGTGTTGGTGGCGTGGGAGAGGATATCCATGACACGCATGTCATCTACCTCCACCATCATCTCGAAGGCACGCGAATAAAGGAAATCGCCGACCAGCACGCTCGCCTCGTTGCCCCACAAGGTATTTGCGGTCTCCTGCCCGCGCCGCAGTTCGGACGCATCGACCACGTCGTCGTGCAGCAGCGTCGCGGTGTGAATGAACTCGATGATCGCCGCCAGGTGGATGTGCATCCGGCCGCCGTACCCACAGGCGCGTGCGCTCAGCAGCACCAGCATCGGGCGCAGACGCTTTCCGCCGCTCTGGACGATGTAGTTGCCGAGCTGGTTAATGAGTGCGACCTCCGAATGCAGTCTACGGTAAATGAGGTCATTTACCGCGGACATGTCGGCGGACACCAGCGCTGTGATTTGTTCTACGACCATGGTGTTTGGGGGAGGAGCTGTCCGGCTGAGCATGCTAGGGAGGCCGTCAGTCGTCGTCAAGGAATGGATTGACCTGTTGGCAGCGTGCGGATAAAATCCGCCGTCTTTCTCCGGGGGACCAATCGGCTCCCGATGCGGGTTTGAGGAGATCTGGGTTATGTACGCGGTGATTTCGACCGGCGGAAAGCAGTACAGAGTGTCCGAGGGAGACGTGATTCGCGTCGAAAAGCTGAATGCCGAAGAAGGTGACTCGGTCGATATCGAGGAGGTGCTGATGATCGGTGAAGGTGACGACGTCGAGATCGGAGCGCCTCGTGTCGACGGCGGCAAGGTGACCGCGACAGTCAGGTCGCATGGGCGCCGCAAGAAGATCGAGATCATCAAGTTCAACCGGCGCAATCACCACAGAAAGCAGATGGGTCACCGGCAGGGTTACACCGAGTTGGAGATCACCGGAATTACCAGGTAAGCAGGGTCCGAGATGGCACATAAAAAAGCAGGCGGAAGTACCCGCAACGGTCGCGATTCAGAGTCCAAGCGGCTCGGCGTGAAGCGATTCGGCGGACAGGCCGTCACTGCCGGCAGCATCATCGTGCGCCAGCGCGGCACCAGGTTTCATCCCGGACGCAACGTCGGTTGCGGCAGGGACTATACGCTGTTCGCCACGGCCGACGGTAGTGTCGTATTCGAGACCAAGGGGCCCAGGAAGCGCAAGTTCGTCAGCGTGCAACCGGCCTGAAACGCTCAGGGACCGCACCCCGGTCCCATATGGTCTTCGTGAAGCCCCCCTGCGGGGCTTTTTTCGTGCGGGATTTCCCTGACCAGCCGTTTCCGACGCGGTTGAAGACAGACATGCGTTGCAGTTTCGCTACCGAGGCAGGGCGAATCGGACAGGAGCCGGAATTCACGACCATGAAACTGATCGACGAGGCCACCATCACCGTCGGGGCGGGCAACGGCGGCCACGGATGCGTCAGCTTTCGCCGGGAGAAGTACATTCCGCGCGGTGGTCCCGACGGTGGTGACGGGGGAGACGGGGGCAGCGTATACCTGAAGGCCGACAAGTCCATCAATACTCTGGCCGATTTCCGCCACACGCGCCGCCTTAATGCGGGGCGCGGGCAGGATGGCTCCGGGCGCAACCGGACCGGGAGCAAGGGAGAGGACCTGCGAATCTCCGTACCCCGGGGTACGGTGGTGCGGGATGCCGATACCGGGGAACTTATCGGCGATCTGTTGCGTGACGGGCAGGAGATTCTCGTTGCCGAGGGCGGGCGCCACGGGCTCGGCAACACCCGTTTCAAGAGCTCGACCAACCGCACGCCCCGGCAGAGTACGCAGGGCACGGAGGGAGAGTCCCGTACGCTATTCCTGGAACTCAAGCTGCTCGCCGACGTCGGCCTGTTGGGGCTGCCGAACGCCGGCAAATCGACACTGATCTCGAGGCTTTCGGCGGCGCGCCCGCGGATCGCGGAGTACCCGTTCACGACCTTGCAGCCACATCTCGGTGTGGTCAGTCTCGGCGAGCACGAGAGTTTCGTGATGGCCGATGTCCCTGGTTTGATCGAAGGGGCCGCGGAAGGCGCCGGGCTCGGGACCCGCTTCCTGAAGCATCTGTCGCGAACCCGCCTGCTCTTGCACCTGGTCGATGTGGCGCCGCTCGATCCTGCGAGCGACCCGGCTGCCGCGGTGAGGACGATCGAAGACGAGTTGTCCCGCCATGGCGCAGGGCTGTACGATCGGGAGCGCTGGCTGGTGTTGAACAAGATCGATCTGTTGCCCGAGTCCGGCAGGGAAGCGCACTGCGAGGCGATCGTCGAACGAATTGGCCGGGACCTGCCCGTCTACCGGATATCGGCCGCGACCGGCGAAGGGACGGAGACCCTGAAGTACGATATCTGGAAATTTCTCGAACGATAGATTGGCTACAAACAGGGACAATTCAGGGACCGCCCGCTGGGTCGTGAAGATAGGCAGTGCGCTGATCACGCGCAACGGCCGAGGCCTGGCCACCGACGCCATCGCGCTGTGGGCGCACCAGATCGCCCGGCTCAGGGAGCAGGGAACCGAGATCGTGCTGGTGTCTTCCGGTGCGGTGGCCGAGGGGATGGCCCGTCTCGGATGGGCCGTGCGGCCGCATGCATTGAACGAGCTCCAGGCTGCGGCCGCAGTCGGCCAGGCCGGGCTGGTGCAGGCCTACGAGACCAATTTCAAGACCCATGGCATGCATAGCGCGCAGGTGCTTCTCACCCATGAGGACCTGAAGGACCGGCGCCGGTACCTGAACGCACGTTCCACCCTGTGCAAATTGCTGTCCCTAGGTGTGATTCCGGTCGTGAACGAGAACGACACGGTCGCGATCGACGAGATCCGTTTCGGTGACAACGATACGCTTGCCGCACTGGTGGCCAATCTGGTGGGCGCGCAGCGACTGGTCATCCTCACCGACCGCGACGGCGTATTCGACAGCGATCCGGTGCACAACCCGAACGCACGCTTGATCGAGTCCGCGCGCGTCGACGATCCCATACTGGACAGGGTCGCCGGTCCCAGCGGTGGGACGCTCGGGTTGGGCGGCATGGTAACCAAGGTCAGTGCCGCCCGGCGCGCGGCGCGTTCCGGTACGACGACCGTCATTGCCCCCGGCTACCGGGCGAGGGTGCTGGAGGACATCCACGCGGGCGAGGCGATCGGCACCCGATTGCTGCCCGTCGAGGAGCCGCTGGCGGCTCGAAAACAGTGGCTGGCGAACCAGTTGCGCGCCGCGGGCATGGTGCAGATCGACGATGGCGCGGTGCGCGTGTTGCGGTCCTCGGGGCGCAGCCTGCTCCCGATCGGGGTGACCGGTGTGCACGGCGAATTCCAGCGCGGCGAGATGGTGGTGTGCCGGGACGAGAGAGGGCGCGAGGTCGCCAGGGGTCTGATCAATTACGGCGCCCAGGAGACGCGTTCGATCATGGGCCATCCGAGTGGTCGAATCGAGTCCCTGCTGGGCTATGTCGGCGAACCGGAACTTATCCACCGGGACAATTTGGTCGTTATGGAAGGGGGAGCGTCATGGACCGGACTGTGAGGGAAGCCGGGCGCGGCGGGGGTTGAGCCGGCGCGTCGCGCGAGGTCGTAGCCGCGCAATGAAAAAGGCCGGCCCTGGCGGGTCGGCCTTTCGGTGTCCGGCGATTTTGCGCAGGTCTCACATGGCCTTGATCTTGGCATTCAGGCGGCTTTTCTGCCGTGCCGCCGTGTTCCTGTGCAGGAAACCCTTGCCGACGCTGGAATCGATGATGGGCACCGCGGATGTATACGCGGCCGCCGCTTTCTCCTTGTCGCCTTCCCTGACCGCGTTGAGCACACGCTTGACGTGGGTGCGCATACTAGACTTCTGGCTGTGATTGAGGTTGCGGCGCTTTTCCGACTGCCGCGCGCGCTTGATTGCTGAGGCGATATTAGCCAAGGGATGCTCCGATAAAGACCTGTCGCTGAAAAGCCGCATACTATGCGAAGGTTCCCGCCCAAAGTCAACGACTCGCCGCAAGGCGAACATGACGGCCAGGGTGTCGGAAGGTACCCAACCCGACAGCTCGGACTTGCCGGGAAGGTCCGTCTGACCGAAACTTCGCGCCTATCTACGGCCAGCCTCCGCCTGGAGGTTTCACGATACCGGCGATGCCGACGGGGACAGAAAACGTTTGAGCCGGAAACTCTTTCAATCAACGGCCGTGGTGTCCGCGATGACGATGGTCTCGCGTGTCTTCGGGTACCTGCGGGACGTGGTCATCGCGATCTCGTTCGGTGCCACCGGCGGGACCGACGCCTTCTTCGTCGCCTTTCGGATACCGAATTTGCTGAGACGCCTGTTCGCCGAGGGTGCATTTTCCCAGGCCTTCGTTCCGGTATTCACCGAGTACAGGGAGCAGCGCAACCGCGCGGATCTTCGGGACCTGATCGATCACGTCGCCGGCACCCTCACCCTGGTGCTGGGGGGCGTGACCGGGCTCGGGATCATTGCAGCGCCTCTTATCGTCGCGGTGTTCGCACCGGGATTCGTCGGGGACCAGGCACAGTTCTCGCTGGCCTCGGGGATGCTGCGCATCACCTTTCCTTACCTGATGTTCATCTCCCTGACCGCGCTGGCCGGTGGCATCCTGAACAGCCTCGGGCGATTCGCGGTCCCGGCTTTCACCCCCGTATTGCTGAACCTGTCCCTGATCGGCGCTGTGCTTCTGCTCGCCCCGCGCATGGAGCAACCGGTCACGGCGCTGGCCTGGGGGGTGTTCGTCGCGGGATTCGCGCAACTGGCGTTTCAGGCGCCGTTTCTCTACCGGCTCGGTGTGATGCCCCGTCCGAGATTCCGCCGGGCGCACGAGGGCGTACGGCGGATCCTCAAGCTGATGGTCCCCGCGCTGTTCGGTACCTCCGTGGTCCAGATCAACCTCTTGTTCGACACCCTGATCGCCTCATTCCTCGCTGCGGGCAGTATCTCCTGGCTCTACTTCTCGGACCGTTTCGTCGAGCTTCCGCTGGCGCTGTTCGGGGTCGCGATCGGGACGGTGATCCTGCCCAGGCTGTCGCGCCAGCATTCCCGCGACACCCCGCAAGGTTTCAGCGAGACCATGGACTGGGCCCTGCGTCTGGCACTGATCATCGCGGTCCCGGCGATGGTGGGTCTGGTGATGCTGGCAGGGCCCATTCTGGTGACCCTGATCCAGTACCGGGCCTTCAGTTTCTCCGATACCCAGATGGCGCGGCTGAGTCTGATGGCCTACGCGGTCGGGTTGCCGGCCTTCATCCTGATCAAAGTGCTTGCGCCAGGATTCTATTCCCGACAGGATACGCGGACCCCGGTGCGCATCGGCATCATCGCCATGCTCGCGAACATGGGTCTCAACGTCAGCTTCGTGGTCCCCTGGTTCCTGCTGGGAATCCCCGGACCCCACGCGGGACTCGCGCTTGCCACCTCGCTCTCCGCCTGCCTGAACGCCGGGCTCCTGTTTCGCCGACTCCGCGGGCAGGGGACCTTCCGGTCCTCCCCCGGCTGGTCTGGCCTGTCCCGGCGTATCGCCGTGGCGGCCACGGTGATGGGGGGGGTGCTGTGGTCCACCTCGCCGGCACTGGCCGAGTGGAGTGCGTGGCTCGCCTGGGAGCGGGGACTGGTGCTGGGCGCGCTGATCACGCTCGGGGCCGGCACCTATGTCGCGACGCTCTACGCGCTCGGGATTCGGCCGCGGCATCTCCTGCTCCGGCAGGCCGAGTAGCTTAACGTCCCCGAAAATTCCGATATACTGAGATACTTTGTCCATCGGCATGGAACTGATACGGGGCCTCCACAATCTTCGACCCCGACACCGGGGTTGTGTCGCGACGATCGGGAATTTTGACGGGGTTCATCTCGGCCATCAGACCGTCCTTGGCCAGTTGGCGAACAAGGGCGCCGAGCGGGGATTGCCCACGCAGGTCATTGTCTTCGAGCCGTTGCCGCGTGAGTTCTTCGCGGGCGCGAAATCGCCAGCCCGCCTGACGCGTTTCCGCGAAAAGGTACTGGCCCTGCGGCGTTTCTCCGTGGACCGGCTCCTGTGTATGCGTTTCGATCGAGGGCTGGCGAATATGGCGCCCGATGAATTCGTCCGGCGCATCCTGGTCGATGGCCTGGGAGTGAACTACCTCGTGGTGGGGGACGACTTTCGATACGGCCGGGAACGGGGTGGCGATTTCGGGTCCCTGGAGCAGGCGGGCCGACGGTACGGCTTCGACGTGGCGCATATGCACACCTTCGAAATCGATGGCAACAGGGTGAGCAGCACGCGAATCCGAAAGGCACTTGAGGTCGGCGACCTCTCGGCCGCGGAGATGCTGCTCGGGCGTCCCTATCGGATGAGCGGCAAGGTGACCCATGGCGACAAGCGTGGCCGGACCATCGGGTTCCCGACCGCGAATATCCAGCTGGCCAGGCAGGTATCGCCGGTGATCGGCGTCTATGCCGTGGAGATGTACGGCCTGGATCGTGAGCCGCTTCCCGGCGTGGCGAACGTGGGCCGGCGCCCGACCGTCGGCGGGGTGGAGCAGCGGCTAGAGGTCCACCTGTTCGATTTCGACCGGGACATCTATCAGCGGCACGTGGACGTGGAGTTCCAGCATAAGCTGCGTGACGAAAAGCGGTTCGATTCGGTGGAGGCCCTGATCCGACAGATCGAGGTGGATGTCGAAGCCGCCCGGTCCTATTTCGCGACGCGTGCCGGTCGTTGATTCGTCGCGTGACCGATGCCCTGCCGGTTCGCGGCAACCCGGTCCGGATGTGCCGGTAGACCAGAAGACTCGCCGATATGGCTGAATACAAAGACACACTCAATCTTCCGAAGACACGGTTTCCCATGCGGGGCAACCTCGCGCAACGCGAGCCGCAGATGCTCCGCCAATGGCGCGAGGATCGCATCTACGAGAAGATCAGGGAGGCCGCCAGGGGGCGGCCGCGTTTCATTCTCCACGACGGTCCGCCTTACGCGAACGGCGATATCCACATCGGCCACGCCGTCAACAAGATCCTCAAGGACATTATCGTCAAGGCGAGGATCCTGGGTGGGTACGACGCCCCGTACGTGCCTGGCTGGGATTGTCACGGCCTTCCCATCGAACTTCAGGTGGAAAAGAAGATCGGCAAGCCGGGCGTCAAGGTGGATCACAAGGCCTTCCGCCAGGCCTGCCGGGATTTCGCGGCGCGACAGGTCGCGAGTCAGCGCAAGGATTTCGAGCGTCTCGGCGTGCTCGGCGCGTGGGAGTCTGCGTACCTGACGATGGATCCCGCCTTCGAGGCGGACGTCATCAGGGCTCTCGGGGAGATCATCGAGAACGGTCACCTGCAACGCGGGGAAAAGCCCGTCTACTGGAGCGTCGGTGGTGCCTCCGCCCTGGCCGAAGCCGAGGTCGAGTATCACGACAAGGAGTCGCAGGCGATCGATGTGCGCTTTGTTGCCGTGGATCAGGATGAGTTCGCCAGGCGTTGCGGGGCCGGGGGTGAGGGCCGGATCTCGGTCGTTATCTGGACGACGACGCCCTGGACACTGCCGGCGAACCGGGCCGTATCGCTGCACCCCGATCTCGAGTATGTCCTGGTTCAGACCGATCTGGGCGAGGGGACGGAGCGTCTGTTGCTGGCGAGCGAACTGGTTGATGAGGTCATGGCACGTTTCGGCGACGTCGAGCGTCAGGTGGTGGGCCGCTGCGCCGGGGCGGCACTCGACCTGCTCGAGTTGCGGCATCCGTTCTACGAGCGCACGGTGCCGATCGTCACCGGCACCCACGTGACGGCGGATTCCGGCACCGGCGCGGTCCACACCGCACCCGGGCACGGCGTCGAGGACTACGAGGTCGGCCGCCGCTACGATCTGAAGGTGGACAATCCGGTGGACGCCAACGGGCGCTTCGTCGCGGGCACGCCCCTGTTCGAGGGTCTGTCCGTGCTGAAGGCGGACAAGGATGTGCTGGAGGTGCTGCGCGAACGCGGGGCGCTGGTGCACCACGAGACCATCACCCACAGCTATCCGCACTGCTGGCGCACCAAGACCCCGATCATCTTCCGCGCCACGCGCCAGTGGTTCATCAGCATGGACAGGGCAGGTTTACGCGAGGCCGCCATGAACGCGGTCCCGCAGGTCACCTGGCTGCCCGATTGGGGCCGGGCACGGATCGAATCGATGCTGAACGGACGTCCGGACTGGTGTATCTCCAGGCAACGGACCTGGGGCGTGCCCATCGCCATCTTCGCGCACCGGGAGACCGGCGAACCCCATCCCGAGACAGCGCGCCTGATCGAGGAGGTCGCGCGGCGCGTCGAGCGCGAGGGGATCGACGCCTGGTACGACCTCGAGCCCTCCGAACTCCTCGGCGACGAGGTCGGCGATTACGAGAAGGTCACCGATACCCTGGATGTCTGGTTCGACTCAGGCGTGACCCATTTCTGCGTGCTGGAGCGCAGGGAAGACCTCCAGGTCCCCGCCGACCTCTACCTCGAAGGATCCGATCAGCACCGGGGCTGGTTCCAGTCTTCGCTCCTCACCTCCCTGGCGATCCGGGGCCGTCCCCCGTATCGGGCCTGCCTGACCCACGGATTCACGGTGGATGCGCAGGGACAGAAGATGTCGAAGTCGCGGGGCAACGTCGTCGCACCCCAGAAGGTGGTCAGCAGTCTGGGCGCCGATGTCTTGAGACTCTGGGTCGCCGGCGCCGACTACAGTGCCGAGATGGCGGTCTCGGACGAGATCCTGAAACGTGTCTCGGACGCCTACCGCAGGATCCGCAACACGGCCCGGTTCCTCTTGGCCAACCTGAACGGATTCGACCCGGCCAGGCACCTGGTCGCTCCCGGGGAGATGCTCGCACTTGACCGCTGGGCGGTGGATTCGGCCGATCGGATGCAGGAAGCAGTGGTTCGATCCTACGACGAGTACGCCTTTCATCACGTTTTTCAGCGTCTGCACAACTACTGCACCATCGAGATGGGCGGGTTCTATCTCGATATCGTCAAGGACCGACAATACACCACGGGTGCGGACAGCCTGGCGCGGCGATCGACGCAGACCGCCATGTACCACATCGTCGAGGCATTCGCTCGCTGGCTGGCGCCGGTCCTGAGCTTCACGGCGGAGGAGATCTGGCGAGAGATCCCCGGGGAGCGGAGCGAATCCGTGCTGCTCTCGACCTGGTATGAGGGGCTGTTCCCCCTCGACGAGACCTCTCGGTTCTCGCATGGGGAGTGGCAGACGCTGATCGCGGTCCGGGATGCCGTCGGCAAGGAACTCGAACGGCTGCGAGTGGCTGGCGATATCGGTTCGTCTCTGGACGCCGAGGTCGACATCTTCTGCGATGGGCCGTTGCGTGAGTTGCTGGCGCGGCTCGAGGACGAGCTGCGATTCCTGCTGATCACCTCATATGCCCGCTTGCACGGATTCGACACCCGCCCCGATGGCGCCGTCGAGGCGACGGCGGGAGAGGGACGGCTTCTGGCGATCGTCGCGGGACCTTCCGCGCACGCCAAGTGCGTGCGTTGCTGGCACCGTCGCGAGGCTGTGGGCCGCCACCAGGCGCACCCGGAACTGTGCGGTCGCTGCGTCGACAACGTGGACGGGCCGGGAGAGGTGAGAAGGTATGCTTAGGTGGCTCTGGCTGACCGCGGCCGTGATCGTGGTGGACCAGGCGAGCAAGCAGGTGGCGCTGGCGACGCTCAGTCTTCACCAGCCGGTACCCGTGGTGCCCCTGTTCAACATCGCGCTGGTGTACAACAAGGGCGCGGCGTTCAGTTTTCTGAGCGATGCGGGCGGATGGCAGCGCTGGTTCTTCAGCCTGCTCGCGATCGCGATCAGCGCGCTGATCGTGTTCTGGATCAAGGGTCTCCAGCGGGACCGGGTCTGGACCGCGGCGGGGCTGGCGCTGGTCCTGGGCGGGGCGCTGGGAAACCTGATCGACCGCCTGGTTTACGGATATGTCATCGACTTCATCGATGTCTACTTTCGAACCTACCACTGGCCGACCTTCAATATTGCCGACGCCGCCATCACCGTGGGTGCGGCGATCCTGATCTTCGTGCAGATCTTCTTCCATAAGGTCGAGACGAATCCCGCCGGTCCGGGACGGGGGGCGTGACAAACGCAACCATGGGGCCGGGTTGCCGTGTAACCCTGCACTACCGGGTGACCTTCGAGGACGGGTTCGTGGTGGAAGACACCTTCGCCGGAGAGCCGGAGGAGATCGTCATCGGCGAGGGTGACGTCCACGCCTGTATCGAACGGTTGCTGGACGGGTTGGCGGCGGGGGCCCGCGAGTCGTTCGCCATCTCCCCGGCCGAAGGATTCGGGACCCGCGATCCGCAGGCGGTCCACCGGATGCCGCGTTCCGATTTCCCCCAGGACATGCCCCTGGAGCGGGGACAGATCATCGAGTTTCAGACCCCGGGAGGCATGGCGACCCCTGGGGCCGTCGTCGCCACCGGAGCGGAATTCGTCGAGGTCGACTTCAATCATCCGCTCGCGGGTCGTACCCTGCGGTGCGAGGTCGAGATCCTCGCGATCACCCCCGCATCGGACTCCCGCTGAGACCGCTTCCTGCCCGGTTGTCGGGTCTCGGGTATAATTTCTCCATTGATCATCCGACGAGTCGAACCCGAAATGAAAGTCATGCTTGCCAACCCGCGCGGATTCTGCGCAGGTGTGGATCGTGCGATCGAGATCGTCGAACAGTCGCTGGAGATGTTCGGCGCGCCCATCTATGTGCGCCACGAGGTCGTTCACAACAAGTTCGTCGTGGATGACCTGAGGGAGAAGGGCGCGGTGTTCGTCGAGGAGCTGGCCGAAGTGCCGATGGGTGCAACGGTAATCTACAGCGCGCACGGCGTGTCACGCGAGGTGCGGGACGAGGCCGAAAAGCGAGACCTGAGGGTGTTCGATGCGACCTGTCCCCTGGTGACCAAGGTGCATCTGGAGGTGGCACGCTACTGCGAGGAGGGCCGGGAGACCATCCTGGTCGGTCACGCCGGCCACCCCGAGGTGGAAGGCACCATGGGACAGTGTACGAAAGACAACGGCGGGACGATCCATCTGGTCGAGACCGTCGCGGACATCGACGGTCTGTCGGTAAAGAACCCCGACAGGCTGGCGATCGTCACGCAGACGACGCTCTCGATGGACGATACGGCCGAGGTGATCGCCGCGTTGCGAGGCCGGTTTCCAAACATCGTCGGGCCCCGTAAGAGCGACATCTGTTACGCGACCCAGAACCGCCAGGACGCCGTAAAGCAGCTCGTCGAGCAGTGCGATCTGATCCTGGTGGTGGGATCGCGCAACAGTTCCAACTCGAACCGCCTCCAGGAGATCGCATCGAAGCGCGGCGTCGAATCCTACCTGATCGACAACGCGGGCGAGATCGAGGGCGCCTGGCTCGAAGGCAAGCACAATATCGGCGTGACGGCCGGGGCTTCGGCACCGGAGGTTCTGGTGGATGACGTGGTGTCCACACTGAAGGCGCGGGGCGTGGGTGATGTCGTGGAGTTCGACGGGATTCGCGAGGAGGTCGTGTTCAGCCTGCCCAGGGACCTGCGCAGCGGCACGGCCTGAAACGCCAGGATACTGTCTGGTTGGCCGTCGGCCTTACCAGCAGTCGGTGACGGTAAGGGTGCCGCTCACGCCCCTAACCCCTGCTTGGGTCAGGGTGAAGTTGCCGCAGCCGTCGGCCGCCTGAGCACCCTGTGGTGTCGCAGTCAGGACAAAGGTTGTCGTCGTGGGTGCCGTGGCCGCGACGCTGTACCACCCGTCCTCGGTCGTTTCCGGATTGTTACCGTAACCCAGGGTAGTCATGTTGTTGGTATAGGCGCCGGTATTGGTGAACAGCCTTTCTTGCCTCGCCGCCGCCGCCATCAGGAACGCCTTCGCCTCGGTCCGCCGCGCCTTTCTGACCTGATCGGTATAGGTGGGATAGGCGATGGTCGCGATGATCGCGATGATCGCGACGACGATCATCAGTTCGATCAGCGTGAAACCGGACGCAGTTTTTGTTCTGGACATGGAATTGTCACTTCCCGTGGTTTACCGCAAGATTTAGACGGATTCGATTTCACATACGCTGCGCGGTCGCGCTACTCCTCTTTCGCTTCGCGTCGTTCCAGTTTACGATATTCGGAGGGCGGCATGATCCAGATTCCGGTAATCACGGGCCGTGATGTTCCACGGGCACTGAATTTTACGCCCTGTCCCTTTCTGATCTGTCTCGGCAAGGCCGTCCTGAAGTCGCCCGAATAGACCCGGACATTCGGATCGAGCGTGAAGGTCCGGTCGTCGATGACGAGGCTCCGTTCCCCCATATTCACGTCGTCTACGCGACCGCGGTAGGGCAAGACATCGGCCGGGGAGGATACCACGGACGCATCGGTTGTTGCGCGACGCGGGTCGCCATACTGCGCGGCGGCAAGTACGGGTATCAGCACAAGGAGCGGTAGCACGATCTGAAGCGTAATCTTCATAGGATGATTCCTGGAATTCGGTTTTCCTGTTATGGAGGTCATTACTGTGCGGTGAGCTCCTGCCAGGACAGCCTGCCGGTATTCTCGGTGCCCAGCGGAACAATCATGCGCTTGATCGGCTGACCGGTCGTCCCGGTGCCGGCGGTGTACTGGTAATCGCTCAGGAACCCGGACCCCGCCGGTATGCCGTGGGGAAACTTCTCTCCGGCCACGGCATAGGCGACCGAGTTCGAGTCGTTCACCATGTCCGCGGCGGTGATCTTGTTGTCGCGGTTGTAGTCGACCACCGGGACGGGCGGGCTGCCACCGCTTGCGAGGTCGACCGACATGAGGTAACCCGAGCCACCGCTCGAACAGATAGAGATACTGGGTGTCAGGGTGTTGAAGAAGACCACATCGTCCCGGACAACGGCATTGACTACAACGCGTTCGCCGGAATCGGGCAGATCGATGCGCCAGCCGTAGTTCCCGCCGCTGGGCGGTTCGGTGTAGGTCACGCTGTTCGAGGACAGCACCCGCACATCGGCGGGGAACGCGGCGTCGTTGATGAAGGTCTGCTGCACCAGGTTCCCGGTGCCGAGATTCCCTGTGCCCGCGTCCCAGACCCCGTAGAAGCTCTGCTGTGTCGTCGTGGAATTGTCGGCCTGCGTCAGGTATTGCCCGGTTCCGAAGAACGCCATCACGTTAGGTGTGTTGTTGGCCGTGTTCGGCACGTTGTACAAGCGCATCAGGACGGGTTTGCTGGTGATCTGCTGGGTATTCGGGCCATTGAACAACGGATTGCCCGAATAGGCCACGGCCCAGTTCGCACTCGATGCGTCGGATACGTCGAACACCCAGAGATTACCCTGCAGGTCGCCCGCGTAGATGCGGTCCGCGTCGGAATCGCCGTCCAGGTCGGCGACGGCGGGAGAGTTCAGACCGTTGCCCGAACCTCCCGCATTGTTGCCCGTATCGAGCTTCAGGTAGTCGCTGGAAAGGGTCCAGGTGCCGTCGAGACCTTCCTCGACGAACAGGATGAACAGCTGCGCCGACCCCGAGCCGGAGTCGTTATAGCCGTTTCCGAAGATGACTGCCCACTTGCCATTGTTCATCATCGTGATCGTGGGTTCGCTGAAGGTGTAGCCAAGGTCGGCGTCGTCCGCGCCGGTGAATTCCCAGAGTACGCTGGCGGCCGCCCCGGTGGCGTCGTTGGTGAAACTGGAGGGGTCGGTCACGTCCAGCGCGAACACCCCGCGCCCTCCCCCGCGCAGCGATCCCACCAGCAAGGTGCGCCAGGAGGGGGTGCCCGCCACAGAGGTCTTCACGTAGACATCGCTGACCGCGGGTGTGTTGTCCACGTAATAGTTGTGCGCGTAGGCCGCGTCGGTGAGGTAGTGCAACCCTCCGGCGGTGAGGTCCGAAAAGACGGCACCGGGAATATAGGCCATCAGCTCCTGTCCGTCGGTGACCCGAAACCCGTGCAGCAGGCCGTCATTGGCGCCAACGTAGAGCATGCCGGTCCTGGGTGTGGACGTCAGGGTGGAGACGAAGTCCGAATACCGGGTGCCGTTCGCCGAAGGAAACGGTGCGACGTCGGGCCAGTCGAGTTGCGGGTAGCCGACGTACTGGGGCGCCGAGTGGACAACGTCACCCATCCTGCTGTCACGCTGGCGGAAATCGTAGGTGGAGCCTGGGGTCTCGTGGCTGCGGTCGCCCCGGATGTACTCCATCCGCGCGATGGACTCGGCCCAGGGGGAGGTGTCGCTGGTGCCGTCCGGATTCGTGATCAGATCCTGAAGTTGCAGCGATTCCATCAGTGCGGGGCTGGCCAAGGCCGTCGCGACGTCGAACAGTATCCCGTCGGTGGCGTTCGAGGTGTAGATGACCCGCTGGGCCGGGCTGGCCATCGCGTCGAGCACGTCGGCGGCACGCCAGTCCGGCGTGGCCGAGACGTTGCCGTTTGACGGATCCAGGTCGTAGGCCAGTACGTTCCCCTTCCAGCGGGCGCTGTCGAACTGCGAGACGAACACCTGCGAATCGGTGTCCAGCGTGCTGGTGTTGAAGGTCACGGCCGCCGCACTACCACTGCGGTCTTCGATAGCGGCAAAGGTCGACTTGAGGGCGCTGATCAATTCCTGCGGATTCTTGGCGGAAAGAAATCGTCCGCGGCCGTTCCAGGCGGCATGGCGAAGGTCGTCGACCGTCGTGGGTTGGTCCGCTGACGGCTGGGGCCAGTTGAAATCGAGGTTCTTGTTGGTCGGATTCGTCGTGACGGTGCCGTTTACGCCGAACGCGACGCCGAATGTGACGAGATGCTGCTCGGTGTTCTCATCCACGCCAGG
Source organism: Gammaproteobacteria bacterium (assembly GCA_022340215.1). Taxonomy (NCBI): domain Bacteria; kingdom Pseudomonadati; phylum Pseudomonadota; class Gammaproteobacteria; species Gammaproteobacteria bacterium. Next base: position 10,398 of record JAJDOJ010000218.1, on the reverse strand, counting down.
AAGCGACTTCAGCTTGCCCGTCAGGCTGGACAGGTCGGTCTTGTAATACTTCATCGCGACATCGGCCAGCGTGTTTGCGACGTTGTCCCTGTGCCAGTTGTCCACCCACTGATTGGTGGTGTCCTTGTCCTGGTGATTGACGTCGGGGCTGCCCCCGTTCCACAGCCCGTCGGTCATCAGCACCGCGAAGTTCTGCTGGCACTCTCCGCCTTGGGCTTGCGAAAGGATGGGGCTGGCGTTGGTAAATCCAAGGACGCTGTGGTCGGAATTGCTGCCGCCCTGGTCGAAATACCGTCCCGTGTTTCTCAACAGCCGCCGCAGGGGTGTGCCGCTGGACGAGTGGAGACGGGAAAGCTGCCTCAGCAAAGCGTCCCGATTGGCCGTCACGGTCATGTCGGTGATCGGCGTGCCGACACTGTTGTTGTTATTCAAGGTAGCCATGCCCATGCGGTTCGTCGAGTCCCAGATCAGTTCGGATACCGCGGCTTTTGCGACGAACTCCCGGCTGCGGTGATAGCTGAACCAGTTGGCGAAGTCCTGCTGCAGTTCGGCAACCGTTTTGCCCCATTGCGCGGCCTGTGCAGCGGTCACCTTGCCGATCTGATACTCCGTCTGCTCTCCATTGTCGAACAGGCCGTCGCCATCCTTGTCGGTCCAGGTGTAGAAACGAAAACCATCCGCAAGACCGTCGCCGTCGCGATCGCTGGTATCGTGCCCCGATCCGTTCCAGTTCGTGTTGTGGCGGGTGAGATCGATGAATTCGCCGGGAATGTAAGGGTTGTCGGGCGCGTTAGTAATGGCGATATCGGCATAGGCGTTGCCGCTCGAGTCGCGCCCTTTCCAGGGTTCGTAATCCGCGTTGGGATTGAAATAGAGGGCGTTGAAATCGCTGTTCCGGAAGCGCCAGGCTTCTTCGTCCGCCGTCCTGCAGTCGTTGCTGCCGTCGTCGTAAGTGTTGCTGCCGAACTCAACTCCATATTCGTAACCGTAGCGACCTTCACTGGAGAAATTGCAGTTTGGCCGGTGCTTCACAGGGCCAGCGGACGCAGGTTCGGTTCCGTCCGGTTGGGAACCGCTGAACAGGCCACCGTTAGCGAGATCCAGGGTCATGACCTCCCAGTCCATGCTGCCTGAGTCGTCGAGCGCAAAGAAAATATTGGGCGGGACGCTGGTCCCGAGGAACAGCGGACTTTGCGCCAGCGTACCGGGGGCGGCGTGACCGATGCCGACCTGGGCAGGCAGCGACACCGCCAGCGCACTCAGAATGAGGCTCAATTTTCGTTGCGTATTACTGTTCATGATACGTCCTGACCGTGGTCATCGCTTTCTCGACCGGTGGCTGCTGGATTACAGGCCCGTCCTGGCATAGTAGGTTTGCAGCACGACCTGTGAATTCGGGCTCTGGCCCACGCCCCGCGCCGTGACCTTGAAGTAGCTCACCTGCGGTACGAACGTCGGCTTGCCGTAGCCGCCGATGGCTCCTACCCCACCGCCAGCGACACTACCCGCGGATCGTCCGAGAAACTTGATGACGTACCGGGGCTGGGTACTGACGCCGGGTATCGCGGTTCCACCCCCGGCATACTCTCTCGAATTCGTCCCCTGCCAGGTATTTACCGCGGTGTAATCGGGTTCGGGACACGTCGGGTTGTCTTCACAAAGTAGGCCATTGTTTCCGTCGAATGCCGTGATAATGGCCACGCCATTGATAAAGTTTTCCGCGTCCCGTAGTGCCGACTCGGCCGCCTGGAAGGCCAGGCTGCGATCGCGCATGTTGCCCGCCATCTTCTCCTCCATGACGGTGGAGCGCATCGCGGTGACGCCGACCAGGGTGAGGATGACGAGGAAGATCAGGGTGACGACAAGGACGACGCCCTGTTGACGCGAACGGGTCATATCCTGGAAAGCGGTGCCCGAAGGACGAACGGGGTGGAAGCTCATTGCAGCCGGTTCCTCAGGGAGATCGTCGACGTGAACACACGGCGGCTTCGCCGGTCCGTCGGCGTGATCGTCGTGCCCGCGAAGGTGACCGGCACCGGTGCATCGTTGATCTCTTCGTCGGTACGCACCATCACCCAGATCCTGGCGCTGACGATGGCGGTCAGGTCGATAACGTTATTGATCGTCACATAGCGGTTGGCGGTGCCGTCGCCGGTGGTGTCCTCCCCGAACAGCGCCCTGATCTTCTCGACCCCTTCGACCACGGGTTGATTTGCATTGGATATGTCGCTCCTGCGCAGCACGGGAACCCCGTTACTGACGTCCACCGAGTAGGTGACGCTCTGCACCGGATAGACCTGCGCGGTCGCGTCGTAGGTCCTCTGCAGCGAACCGCTCGCGTTGTCGTTGCCGGCCGTGCTGGCGTGTTCGAGTGTCAGTGGATTGCCGTCGGTGTCGTTGGTCACCATGAAGAGGTCGCCTCCCTGGCAATCGGAGACGATGACCCGGTCGCCCGGTGCGATCCCCTGGGGATTGGCGGCAATGGTGACCGGGGAGGCGATGCCGGGCATGGTGGCCGCTACCTGCGCCGGCATGCCCGTCGCGCCGACGATCGTAACCGCGTCGGCATTCGGCAGCCCCGCCACATTGGCGGCCGCGGCGGCAACATGATATCCGCCCGGCAGACCCTTGATGCCGAGCAGGTTTCCCGCCTCCATCAGATCGAACCCGGAGCCGGCCTCGTCCCATCCGTTGTCGCTGGCGTCACCGTCGGCATCCAGCAGGTTCTGGATCGCACCCGGTTGGGCGCAGCCCCAGAAGTCCGCCTGCCTGAGATCACGGGAGATGAATTCCAGTGCGAAACGACCGTTCTCCTGGGCGCGGGCGAGCTGCTCCTGGAGCCGGTAGGCCTGCTTGTTGCTCAGGAAAAGCTGTACGACGACGGCCATCAGGAACAGGCCGATGACCATGCCTATCAGGAGTTCGACCAGCGTAAAGCCGTCCTGTGTCGTGTCATGCTTGCTGGCGAAGGAGTGACTCATGGCTCGAAGTTCGTGACGAATTGCTGGAGGTTGCCGGTCTTGTCATCGGCCCACCAGATCTTGATGGCGTAGATCTGACCGCCGCCGTCGCAGTCGGGTGTCCCCGGTATGCCGTCGTTCGGTGTGCTGTCCAGGCAGATGACCGCCGCGCCGGAAGGCAGTAGCGCGGCAACGTCGGTCTGCCATTCGAAGGCGTCGTGTCCTGCCATCGCGCCCGGAGCGCAACCCGCGGCGAGGCAGCTCGCGTCCTGGGTCGCGGCGGGATTGTTATAGGCCCCGGTCTGAAAGCCCGCCGGATTGGCGCGAACCCTGTCCGCCATGTCATAGGCCAACGCGGTCGCGATGCTTCTCAGATGCGAGCTGTGTGTGTTCTGGATGGACATGAGCTGAAGCTGAGCAAGTCCGAGCAGGCCGATCGCCAGCACCAGCACCGAGACGAGGATCTCGATCAGCGTATAGCCGCCGCTCGCAATCAGTAGCCGATGAGGGTCTAACCTGTTTCGGCCAACGCAATCCGGTCTTAAGGTGCTTACGTTCATGGACACGCCGTCGTGCCTTCGGTTACCGAAGCCCGCCCGATGGCGTTGATCGTCACGCTGCGTGACTTCTGTGTATCGGCGTCCGGCCTGCACACCTTGAAGGTGTCGGAAAAATTGGGGGTCCCGTTCGGCAGAAACTGGATCGTCTGGTAGTTATTCGTGGTGCGGACCGAGTAACCGGCTGCCGTCGCATCCTCGACGAGAATCTCCTCTCCGGCGTCGTAGGCCCCGTTGCCGTTGGCATCGGCGAAGATGATCCACCCGGACTCCCAGACGTTGTTGTTGGCGTTGTTGCAGCCGGGGGGAGAGGCGCCGTTGTTCTTGCAGATGGTGATCGGGGCGCTGCGCTTGACGGCCTCGCTTCTCGCCAGTGCCAGCCCGTGCAGGACCTGGTTTGCCTGGGTGACGACGCGGTTCCCGCGAAACAGCTCCTGAAATCCCGGTATCGCCACGGTGATCAGAAATGCGAGTACCGCGAGCGCAATCATCATCTCGATCAATGTGACTCCAGTCTGCGTTTTCATCATTTTGGCATTATATCCAGGGGAGTCGGCTTGAAATCCTGGAGCAAACAATCGGTTGAAATTGACTGACCGGCGGCCGGATTTACGACGACCGGTGCATTGCAGTGGACAGGCCGTTACCAGTGCAGCGCCGCCATTACTTGTTACTTGTTTAAGTGTTGTTCGAACGGAAATTCCGACTCCTGGATGATTCGGTGCCCGTAGGCGCTGTCAGCAGACCCAGGTGTGGGTCGCGGTCAGTGTGACTCTCCGTCGGCAAGGGCCGGTCGTGGTCGGCGCACGACAATTGTCGGATACCCCGGAGCAGATCGACCGATGTGATGAGTCAGCCCTGGGCACATCGGTTCTGACCGAATCCCCGGGGGGTTCGAGGCGATGTTCGGATTTCCCGGGGAGTCACCAGGCGCGCCTTACCAGTCCGGCATGTTTCACTAGAGAGTAGTCGATAACCGTGAAAATGGAATCAGGGGGCGATGAGGGAACGAGGGTTATCGGCAAGTCGTCTCGACCGCTCTGGCTCGGCCAGTCGCGCCGATTACGATCTTCCTACCCGCGGCTTCGTTACACAATGTGATCGAGCCGGCCTGAAATCCCCCGGTGATACGACGACTGACCCCGGAGGACACGTAGGAAACGTAGCTGGCGACGGGTCGGTTACCGCGAATGGTCAATGAGTCGTCCTTGTTGGCGTTATAGAAGGATATGATCGATTCGTCCTCACCGATCCGGGCATCGTTGTTCCGGTCCTCGAAAACCACCCAGCCCTGTTCGTAACCCCCGGGTACATCGCAGGCGCTGCCGTGGGTGCTCCCGCAGACGGTTACGCGCACACCGCGCTTTATTGCCTCGGAGCGGGCAAGCGCCAGCGCGGAAATCATACGGTTCGTCTCGGTGGTCAATTGATTGACCCGGACGAGCCGCGAGAGTCCCGCGACAGCCTGGGTGGTCAGGATAGCGGCGATACCGAGGGTGACGACCAGTTCGATCAGCGTGGCGCCGGATTCCTTGCGCATGAGGTTTCTCCTTCCGTGGATGATCTTCGGGGCGCACGTTCTCGTGCGTGACGGTGCGGAGAAGATTCTAGGCAGCCGCCGGCGCGGGGGCTGTAACGATTCCCGAGCGTCCGGTGTGAAATATTAACGTGGCATGACAGGGCTCGCCGGTCGGTTCGATGGGCAAATGCCCTGCGCGCTGAAGGACTGGCCGTGGCGCATCATCGAGAGGGCCGCGTTACCAACCGCCGGCGAGGCAGCGATTCGCTTGCTTCCTGCCGTTGGATCGGAAACCTGGCGATCGATGCGGCACGGCGGCATCGATAACCTCGGGTTACACGTCCTTGACGGCGAAGCTATCCGCGAGGACGCGATACTCGGACGTTGCCGGGTCGTAGTATCCGAGCGGGCCGGTCACAGCATAGTCTGGCAACTGCAAGTCCGGCGCCCACTCCCTCCGCGCCTCCACTTCCAGGGGAATTCCGTCGAGGTAGACCTCGATCTGCGACAGGTTTCTGCCGTTGATGTAGAGCAGCGCCCCCGGGTTCACCTGCGGACCCGGGGACCAGGAATCGATTCGGGTCTCACGCGTCGGTTCGTCCCTCTCAGGGTGTTTTTCCGGGTCGCCCCGGCCTGCGTTTGCCGCTCCCCCGGAGGAATCGGCGTCCCTCGTAGCGACCGGCGTCTCCGGCTCGGCAGGTACGATGTGCTCGGGATTCGAGTCGCGACTGACGGTGGGAGAGGTGGGGCGTGGTCTATCCAAGACCCAGGTCAGTGGTTCGATCGTCCTGGTCTCGACCGACTGGGGACCTCGGGTATTCGACAAGGCATTCGTCATGCCGATAACTGCCAATGTCACGGTCAACGCGGCGATCGACATTGCCCTGATACCCATGCTGATGCTCCCCGGTGCTCTATTGAGTTTGTGTTCGTATACCAAGGGTTAGTCAGATTGCGTGCCAATATTTGCGCTCCGGGCCGCATATGGAATATGTCATTGATTATTAATGTTTTATATTGCCTTTTCGTATAATTCCCGCCTCAAGAGAAAATATTTCAGGAATTGATAGTCATTTATTACTAACAAAATTTTTATTTGTTCGCCCATAAAAGCCTATTTTGGCTTCTATGCAATCGGCTGGTGATACCACCACGCCAACGTGACGGAGATCGGCAAACCGTCGGTGGGGCTCAAGGATCAGGTTGACTGGAAGTGATTCGTGTCATCGAGGCAACAGGTAGTGGAGGTGACTGTGATTGTTAATCCGGGAATCCTAATCAATCGAGTCTGACCCTTTTGTTTCTCGTGCAACTGTCGCCTATACTTTTTAGAAGAGCGTTGCCTCTCCATCGCGCGTTCCGAATCGCTAGATCTGTCGATAGCGCTCACGTCTTCAAGCCCGTTGACGCCTCTCGTACCGAGTGACACGGACCGTGATTCCATGAGTGAACGTTAATTTTGGAAAAGAGAAGACGAAAAATGGCAGCACCGACTTGCTCATCGGACGAGTGTTCCCGTCGGAATCACGATCCAGCGGAAATCAACACAGCGGGATGCGGTGCATGTGAAATCGCACAGCGATTCATGTCTCTTATTGAGGCAGGGCCGAGCGTGATTGTTTGCTTATCGCCGGATTGCCGCATCCTCGAATTCAATCGTGCGGCTGTGCGATTGTACGGGCGACAGCGAGCATCAGTTCTGGGACAAGACTATATCCAGCTGTTTGTTCCCAAGGCCCACCAGAAACTCGTTGTCGACAACATCAAACGGATCCTTGACGGATTCCCGACGCGGTCTTTTGAAAACCCTGTTCGAACACCCGACGGGGAACAACGGGTCTTACTGTGGAGTATCAGCCGTATCCTCGATGTCGCCGGCGTACCTACCGGCGTCATCGCCGTGGGGCAGGATATTACCGAACGCCAGCAAGCCGATGAAGCGCTCATCGAGCAGCAACGCCAACTTCGGACCTTGGCATCGGAACTGGCGTTGGCTGGACAGCGAGAACGGCGACGTGTAGCGATCGGCCTGCACGATCAAGTTGGTCAGGCTTTGGCGATGGCCAAGCTCAAGCTTCGAGCTGTGCTTGACTCGGACCTGTCCGCCAACACCAGACGATCGCTAATGGAAAGCCAAGCATTGTTGGATCAGTCGATTCAGGCCACCCGATCGCTGACGTTCCAGTTGAGTTCCGCGGTGCTGCGGGAACTGGGATTGGAGGCCGCATTACAACAACTCGTTGAGTGGTTCGACGCCGAGCACAAAGATACCCGGTTCGTATTTGAGACCGATAACCAAGCGAAACCCGTAAGCGAAGAAAAGGACTTAATGATTTACGATATTGCGCGCGAACTGTTGTTCAACGCCACCAAGTACGCGCAGGCGCGCACCGTCAGTCTAACAGTCGAATGCGTGAATGATCATCTTCACATCTTAATTCAAGACGATGGGGTCGGGTTCGACACAACTCGCCTGAAAGACGCTCCCAGTGCCGAGGGAGGAGTCGGATACTTCAGTATCCGAGAGCGCCTGAACTATCTCGGCGGTGAACTCGATGTAGAATCGTCCATCGGTCATGGCACGCGAACTACGTTAATAGTCCCCTGTGATGAACCATGAATTCCGTTGAGCCGGGGCGTCACATTATGAAAATCCGCATTGTACTGGCTGATGATCACGTCATCGTACGCGACGGGCTGCGGTCATTGCTCGAACGGCATACCGACATGGAGACCGTTGCCGAAGCTGCTAATGGGCTAGAGGCGGTGCGGGTCGCTAAAGAGCATCAACCCCACGTGATCGTCATGGATGCTTCGATGCCAACCCTGAACGGCATCGAGGCCACCCGCCAAATCCGCGCACAACTTTCCGAGGTTCGGATTATCTGTCTTTCCATGCATGCCGAGAATCAGTTTGTGTCAGCGATGCTGAAAGCCGGTGCGTCGGGTTACCTGCTCAAGGATTGCGCGAGCGAGGAACTGGTCAGCGCTATCCACGTCGTGATGTCGGGCCAGGTTTACCTCAGTCCCGGTATCGGCCAGGTGGTAGCGAATCATTTCAAGGCACGTAGCAGTGACGCCATTCCCTCGGCATTCTCGATACTAACCGACAAAGAACGCGCGGTGCTGCAGTTGCTAGCGGAAGGCCATAGCACCAAAGAGATTGGAGAGCGCCTCAGCCTGAGCGCGAAGACCATTGCCACCCACCGCGAACACATCATGGAAAAACTCGGCATTCAAAACATTGCCGGGCTCACCAAATACGCCATCCAGCAAGGGCTGACCACGCTGGATTTTTAACCCGTCGGATCCCCCGGTGGCCAGCGCTGAAGGTTTGAGTTAACCGCCGATCTGAGGACCAACTGTGCGAGCCCAATAGTGGCGGGCTTTCTCAGAAGTGGACGCAGACAATTCACACGCAAAATTTCGACAGCCGACCGATCCGGGCTATCGCCTCCCCGCATATCGCTGTCCAAATTCAGCATTTTGGCTATCAAAACTCAGCATTTGACCGATTCTCGCCACGGCACATGCGGGGCTACAGTGCAGCTCGTAAGTTTTCTTTCTAATAAAGAGCTTTTGTATTGACGCCCGGTCAGTACACGGCGATCTGCTCCAAGAGACTATCTGAAGTTTAACGACAACGGTTTTGCGTAACGATCAACCCTAAGGGAAAAAGTAATATGACCACCTACAACGCCAACGTGATAGTCCATATAGATGAATTGCTGTCCTCTAATCAGCTTTGCGAAATGGAGGTCGTTCTGTCAGAGGTTACCGGCGTAGTCAGCTCCTGCGTTCATGAGAGAACCCCTCACCTGCTGGTTGTAGATTACGACTCGCGAGCTGTCCATTCTGGTACTTTGTTGGGCCATATCAAGGACGGTGGCCTGCATGCCGAATTAGTCGGCGGGATTTAATGGTCTCCGGAGAGCGATGAAGCAGAAGACCGGAATAAGCAGCTCGGTTTGTTTGCTTTCTCCCACTAGTGATTGTGTTATCCAGGGTTAGCGATCTGCTGAATAATCGAGCCTTACCGCGACAGTTCTTGGCCGACCAAAGCCTGACCGCTGATGAATGCGCCAACCGTCACCGGCACACCGTCTGCGACCACTGCGCTGGCTGCGCCGTCCACCTCTCGCTCGACGTCACACCCATCAGGTAGCCCTGAAGATCTGGACGCACGCGCAAAAAGAGATATTCAGAATGTTGGCATCCATATTCAATCTTTCACAGTTATAAGGCGAGGTGACTTTGATGGTTCTTCAACAATTAGACACTCACAACTCATCATTTGACGAAGACGGCTTCCTGTTGAATCCTACGCCTTGGAACCCGAAGCTGGTTGCATCGATCGCGCATTTCGACGAAGACGGCTTCCTGCTGAATCCGACGGTTTGGAACCCGAAACTGGCTGCGTCGATCGCGCAACTCGATGGATTACCCAATCTCACCAATGACCATTGGTATGTGATCTATTACCTGCGAGAGCATCACCTGAACCATGGCACACTGCCGGTCATGCGACACGTCTGCCTAGCCAACGGGTTGGAGCGGCATTGCGTAACCGACCTCTTTCATGACGCCAAGGAAGCATGGCGCGTGGCCGGACTGCCTAATCCTGGCGAGGAAGCCAAGTCCTATATGTAGCGAAATGATATGAGCATTCATTGGTGATTCTAGGAGGCGATTGTGAAACGAAGCCTGTATATTGTCGTGCCCGATGCGGTACACGCGCAGAGTTGGGTCGACGACCTGTTGGCCGTTGACATTGACAAACAACATATGCACACAGTAGCCAAAGATACCGTTGACCTTGGCGATCTGCCATCCGCAACGAACCGGCAACCGCGAGATACTGTCCACCGCCTGGAACACTGGTTTTGGCGCGCGAACCTAGCGGTGTTTGTTATCGCTTTGGCCGGCTTATTGTTTGGCCTCACTACAGTTGCGCCCATATTGACAGTCATCACACTCGCTACGGTGATCACAACGTTTGTGATAGGAGCGTACTGGGCGCACGCCCCGGATACAGAATTGAGCGAATTCCACGATGCGTTGTTGTATCGAGAAGCGTTGTTTTTGGTCGGCGTGCCGGGGACACGCGTCGCGGAAATAGGAGCACTCGCTCACAAACGCCACCCTGAAGCGATTGTTGGCGGGACCAGTTGAACGGTCGACGCCATTGGGATGTAAATACGCCTATTCCTTATTATGGGGCTCCTCAAACCAATGCGATCGATAACAAGACCCAGTGATAGCGAAGCTGTCATCAGGCACCAAATAAGTAAAACCCAATAAAGGTCTGCTAAAGATGGAGTTAACCCATCAGTATCTCCAACCACAGCTCCAAATCATCCTT